>NZ_JBEAIQ010000042.1:0-39652 GCF_040064335.1 Klebsiella sp. CN_Kp088
ACGTAAACGAAAGGCTCAGTCGGAAGACCGGGCCTTTTGTTTTTGTGTTTTGCGGTCAGACGCGCCGCCATCTTCCCCGGTGGCGCTGCGCTTACCGGGGCTACAAAAACCGTAGCCCGGAAAAGGTGCGCAGCACCGCCTCCGGGAAAGGCTCCTGCCTGCCGGCACCCTTCATTCACGCCCATGATGAGATGAACCCGGCCCCGAACCGATATTATTCAGGCAAGCCTTCCCTCGCCAGATACGGTAAACTAATACTGATTTTGCATCAGGAAGCCACTATGAACCTCTCCCTCAAACCCTGGAATACCTTTGGCATTAGCCATTCTGCCAAAGCAATTGTACTTGCTGAAAATGAACAACAGTTGCTGGCTGCCTGGCAAGCCGCCGCTGCAGAACACCAACCTTGTCTGATCCTTGGAGAAGGAAGCAACGTTCTGTTCCTGAAAGACTATTCCGGCACGGTGATCATCAACCGCATCATGGGGATCGAGGTAAGCGAAACGTCTGAAGCCTGGCGTTTGCACGTTGGCGCCGGTGAAAACTGGCATCAACTGGTGCAATTTGCGCTGGAAAATGGAATGCCTGGGCTGGAAAACCTGGCCTTAATTCCTGGCTGCGCGGGATCTTCGCCAATTCAAAATATTGGTGCCTATGGTGTCGAACTGCAGCGAGTATGTGAATACGTAGACTGTATCGAACTCGAGACGGGTCGCAAGCAGCGCCTTTCTGCCGCAGAGTGCCGTTTCGGCTATCGCGACAGTATTTTCAAACATGAATATCAGGATCGTTACGCGATAGTGGCTGTTGGGCTACGGCTGGAAAAAGCATGGCAGCCCGTCCTGACCTATGGTGATTTAACCCGCCTCGATCCGCAAACTGTTACCCCACGCCAGGTATTCGATGCCGTTTGTCACATGCGTATGACCAAGTTACCGGATCCTAAAGTGAATGGTAATGCCGGTAGCTTCTTTAAAAACCCGGTCGTCAGTGCTCAGGTTGCTCAGGCATTGCTGGCTGCATTCCCTGGCGCGCCGCATTATCCACAGGCTGACGGCAGCGTTAAACTGGCGGCCGGTTGGCTTATCGACCAGTGCCAGCTAAAAGGCAAAACGGTCGGTGGGGCTGCCGTTCACCGTCAGCAGGCGTTGGTGCTGATCAACGATAACCAGGCGACCAGCGATGATGTCGTAGGGTTAGCCCACTATGTCCGCCAGCAGGTTGGCGAGAAATTTAACGTTTGGCTCCAGCCTGAAGTGCGCTTCATCGCAGAGAACGGTGAAGTGAATGCGGAAGAGGTGATTGCATGAAAGACAATACCGTACCCCTGACGCTTATCTCTATTCTGGCGGATGGTGAGTTTCACTCTGGCGAACAACTCGGCGAACGCCTGGGGATGAGCCGCGCGGCAATTAACAAGCATATGCAGACGCTCCGCGACTGGGGTGTTGATGTGTTTACCGTACCAGGGAAGGGCTATAGCCTCCCTGAACCGATTGAATTGCTGGACGAGCAAAAGATTGCCGGCCAGATTGAACAAGGTCGCATTACCGTGCTGCCGGTGATTGATTCCACCAACCAGTATTTGCTGGATCGTCTGGATGAACTGAAGTCAGGTGATGCCTGTGTCGCTGAATATCAGCAGGCTGGTCGAGGTCGTCGCGGCCGTAAGTGGTTCTCACCGTTTGGGGCCAATCTTTATCTCTCCATGTACTGGCGTCTGGAACAAGGCCCTGCTGCTGCGATTGGTTTGAGCCTGGTGATCGGTATTGTGATTGCAGAAGTACTGCAGAGCCTGGGGGCGGATAACGTTCGGGTCAAATGGCCGAATGATATCTATCTGCAGGACCGCAAGTTGTCCGGTATCCTGGTAGAACTGACAGGCAAAACCGGTGATGCCGCGCAAATCGTCAGCGGCGCTGGTATCAACCTCGTGATGCGCCGCGTTGAGTCTGACATTGTCAATCAGGGGTGGATCAGCCTCCAGGAGGCGGGAGTCTTCATTGACCGTAACACCCTGACGGCGCGTCTGGTGAAAGCATTACGTACCGGTTTGCAACTATTCGAACAGGAAGGTTTAACACCTTACCTGCCACGCTGGGAAAAACTGGATAACTTTATTAATCGGCCGGTGAAGCTGATTATTGGTGATAAGGAAATATTTGGTATTTCTCGCGGAATTGATGCTCAAGGGGCATTATTACTCGAGCAGGATGGGGTAATTAAACCATGGGTGGGAGGCGAGATATCGCTGCGTAGCGCTGAATAAACAAAAGGGAGCTTGCGCTCCCTTTTTTATTTCCTTAGGCGAACTTGATCGACCGAATGATTTTCGCTTTTGGTCATAATCAAGCTTGCTCGCTCTCGGGTTGGTAATATATTTTCTTTTAAGTTCAGTAGGTTGATCTCATTCCATAATGAAGTGGCGATATTGACCGCTTCGTCTTTTGAGAGTTTTGCGTAATTATGGAAATAAGAATCCGGATCGGTAAAAGCGCCTTCACGGAATTTCAGGAAGCGGTTGATATACCAGTTTTTTAATAAGTCTTCCGGCGCATCGACATAAATAGAGAAGTCGACAAAGTCAGAGACAAATACATGATGCGGATCGTGCGGATAATCCATCCCGCTCTGCAGAACGTTCAAACCTTCCAGAATAAGAATATCCGGTTGAGCAACGGTTTTATCACCATCAGGAATAACATCATAAATGAGATGGGAATAGACCGGCGCGGTGGCATTTGGTACGCCAGATTTCAGGTCAGAAACAAACTTCACCAACCGATGCATATCATAGGACTGCGGGAAGCCCTTTTTCTTCATCAAGCCGCGTTCTTTTAACACCGAGTTAGGATGTAAGAAGCCATCGGTAGTTATCAGTTCAACATGACGATGTTCCGGCCAGCGGCTAAGCAGCGCCTGTAAAACACGCGCTGTAGTACTTTTACCAACCGCAACGCTACCTGCAATACTGATGATGTAAGGAATACGCTGGCCGTTGGTGCCAAGAAATTGCTCAAGCACCGCCTGGCGACGGAGGTTGGAACTGATATAGAAATTGAGCAAACGTGACAGCGGCAAATAGATCTCGGCGACTTCTTCCAGCGAAAGATCTTCGTTGATGCCTTTTAACCGCGCGATTTCTTCCTCTGTCAGCGTCATCGGAACGGAATCACGAAGTGCAGCCCATTGGTTGCGGTTAAATTGTAGATAGGGTGTCATTAACGTCTGCTCTTTTTTGCTCATAAGCATGTTCTTACTATCACCGAAAAAGAGGTAGCGGTGATGCTTCACACTAGTTAATCAGGACAATGGGCAGGAGGGTAACACCAGAATGCCGGGAATAATAAGAAAAAAACTCATCGAAGGGCGCTTTCTCATAGCAGCATCACAAGTGATGAATAAGTAGAAAGAGGGGAGAAAGCGAGTCTGCTATCTTTGCAGGTTAGCGATCGCACCTGCCACCAGGATTTGCAGGTGAAAAAACCGTCATTCTTATATCTGACAGGCGCAGCGAAACAAATTCTGCGTTGAGGAATGCGCTTTTTTTGCACTCCATTGTTTGAAATTACACCGTTTTTTCGCGTAAGAGCACAAAATGTGAGCAAGAGAACGTTTTATGCAAATTTTTAGTTGCATGAACTCGCAGGTCTCCCTAGAATGCGCGCTACTTGATGCCGACTTAGCTCAGTAGGTAGAGCAACTGACTTGTAATCAGTAGGTCACCAGTTCGATTCCGGTAGTCGGCACCATAACAATTTGGGTGGGGTTCCCGAGCGGCCAAAGGGAGCAGACTGTAAATCTGCCGTCATCGACTTCGAAGGTTCGAATCCTTCCCCCACCACCACTTTCGGGCGACGCTTTGCGTAGCCGGAGTTGGTTGGGTAAACTAATCAGCTCAACATTAAAGAGAGCAATCTCTTTTTTGTTACAGAAAGAACTGGGTAGCCGAGTTTCAGGATGCGGGCATCGTATAATGGCTATTACCTCAGCCTTCCAAGCTGATGATGCGGGTTCGATTCCCGCTGCCCGCTCCAGACGTGCTGATATGGCTCAGTTGGTAGAGCGCACCCTTGGTAAGGGTGAGGTCCCCAGTTCGACTCTGGGTATCAGCACCACTTCTTTATCTCTCCTTCCCTGTTTCTCTCTGTTTATTGCATTCAACAAGTCGGGCATGTTGCCTGGTTGATGTGGTGATATCACCGATTTATCCGTGTCTTAGAGGGACAATCGATGTCTAAAGAAAAGTTTGAACGTACAAAACCGCACGTTAACGTCGGTACTATCGGCCACGTTGACCATGGTAAAACAACGCTGACCGCTGCAATCACTACCGTACTGGCTAAAACCTACGGCGGTGCTGCTCGCGCATTCGATCAGATCGATAACGCGCCGGAAGAAAAAGCTCGTGGTATCACCATCAACACTTCCCACGTTGAATATGACACCCCGACTCGCCACTACGCGCACGTAGACTGCCCGGGCCACGCCGACTATGTTAAAAACATGATCACCGGTGCTGCTCAGATGGATGGCGCGATCCTGGTTGTTGCTGCGACTGACGGCCCGATGCCGCAGACTCGTGAGCACATCCTGCTGGGTCGTCAGGTAGGCGTTCCGTACATCATCGTGTTCCTGAACAAATGCGACATGGTTGATGACGAAGAGCTGCTGGAACTGGTTGAGATGGAAGTTCGTGAACTGCTGTCTCAGTACGATTTCCCGGGCGACGACACTCCGATCGTTCGTGGTTCTGCTCTGAAAGCGCTGGAAGGCGACGCAGAGTGGGAAGCGAAAATCATCGAACTGGCTGGCTTCCTGGATTCTTACATCCCAGAACCAGAGCGTGCGATTGACAAGCCGTTCCTGCTGCCGATCGAAGACGTATTCTCCATCTCCGGTCGTGGTACCGTTGTTACCGGTCGTGTAGAGCGCGGTATCATCAAAGTTGGTGAAGAAGTTGAAATCGTTGGTATCAAAGACACCGCGAAAACCACCTGTACTGGCGTTGAAATGTTCCGCAAACTGCTGGACGAAGGCCGTGCTGGTGAGAACGTAGGCGTTCTGCTGCGTGGTATCAAACGTGAAGAAATCGAACGTGGTCAGGTACTGGCTAAGCCGGGCAGCATCAAGCCGCACACCAAGTTCGAATCTGAAGTGTACATCCTGTCCAAAGACGAAGGCGGCCGTCATACTCCGTTCTTCAAAGGCTACCGTCCGCAGTTCTACTTCCGTACTACTGACGTGACTGGTACCATCGAACTGCCGGAAGGCGTAGAGATGGTAATGCCGGGCGACAACATCAAAATGGTTGTTACCCTGATCCACCCGATCGCGATGGACGATGGTCTGCGTTTCGCAATCCGTGAAGGCGGCCGTACCGTTGGCGCGGGCGTGGTTGCTAAAGTTCTCGGCTAATCGCTGATAACATTTGACGCAATGCGCAATAAAAGGGCATCATTTGATGCCCTTTTTGCACGCTTTCACACCAGAACCTGGCTCATCAGTGATTTTTTTTGTCATAATCATTGCTGAGACAGGCTCTGAAGAGGGCGTAAAGTCCGAAACGCAGCAGAGCATTTCGGTTTGGTCGCCTCGCATTTAATGCGGGGCGAAGATGTTTGTCTGAATTCTTGTGACAGGTTGGTTTATGAGTGCGAATACCGAAGCTCAAGGGAGCGGGCGCGGCCTGGAAGCGTTGAAGTGGGTTATCGTTGCCGTGCTGCTGATTGTAGCCATCGTAGGCAACTTCCTTTATCGCGACATTATGCTGGCGATCCGTGCGCTGGCTGTGGTGATTCTTATCGCTGCTGCCGGTGGCGTCGCTCTGTTAACGACAAAAGGTAAGGCGACAGTCGCTTTCGCCCGCGAAGCGAGAACCGAAGTCCGCAAAGTGATCTGGCCGACCCGCCAGGAAACGCTGCACACCACGCTGATTGTTGCTGCCGTAACTGCAGTAATGTCACTGATCCTGTGGGGACTGGATGGTATTCTGGTTCGCCTGGTATCCTTTATCACTGGCCTGAGGTTCTGAGATGTCTGAAGCTCCTAAAAAGCGCTGGTACGTCGTTCAGGCGTTTTCCGGTTTTGAAGGTCGCGTAGCTACTTCGCTGCGTGAACATATCAAATTACACAACATGGAAGAGTTGTTTGGCGAAGTCATGGTTCCAACCGAAGAAGTGGTTGAAATCCGTGGCGGCCAGCGTCGCAAAAGCGAACGCAAATTCTTCCCAGGCTACGTTCTGGTTCAGATGGTCATGAACGACGCGAGCTGGCACCTGGTGCGCAGCGTCCCGCGCGTGATGGGCTTCATCGGCGGTACTTCCGACCGTCCGGCGCCGATCAGCGACAAAGAAGTCGATGCCATCATGAACCGTCTGCAGCAGGTTGGCGATAAGCCGCGTCCGAAAACGCTGTTTGAGCCGGGCGAAATGGTTCGCGTCAACGATGGTCCGTTTGCTGACTTTAACGGCGTTGTTGAAGAAGTGGACTACGAGAAGTCTCGCCTGAAAGTTTCCGTTTCTATCTTCGGTCGTGCGACTCCGGTAGAACTGGACTTCGGCCAGGTTGAGAAGGCGTAAGCCGGCGATCAAAAAAACAGCGATTTAATCGTTGCATAGGGCGCGAAATTGGAATACAATTTCGCGCCTTTTGTTTTTATGGGCCTGGCCCGTAAAACGATGTTTAATCACGGGGAGCTTCTCTGAAGCGTTAATACCCAATTCGAGGATTTAAGAATGGCTAAGAAAGTACAAGCCTACGTCAAGCTGCAGGTTGCAGCTGGTATGGCAAACCCGAGTCCGCCGGTTGGTCCAGCACTGGGTCAGCAGGGCGTTAACATCATGGAATTCTGCAAAGCGTTCAACGCAAAAACCGAATCCATGGAAAAAGGTCTGCCAATCCCGGTTGTTATCACCGTTTACGCTGACCGTTCTTTCACTTTCGTTACCAAAACTCCGCCGGCAGCAGTTCTGCTGAAAAAAGCGGCTGGTATCAAGTCCGGCTCCGGTAAGCCGAACAAAGATAAAGTTGGTAAAATTTCCCGCGCTCAGCTGCAGGAAATCGCGCAGACCAAAGCTGCCGACATGACTGGTGCCGACATTGAAGCGATGACTCGCTCCATCGAAGGTACTGCACGTTCCATGGGCCTGGTAGTGGAGGACTAAGAAATGGCTAAACTGACCAAGCGCATGTCCGTGATTCGTGAGAAAGTTGATGCAACTAAACAGTATGACATCAACGAAGCCATCTCTCTGCTGAAAGAACTGGCGACCGCTAAGTTCGTTGAAAGCGTTGACGTTGCTGTAAACCTGGGCATCGATGCTCGTAAATCTGACCAGAACGTACGTGGTGCAACTGTACTGCCGCACGGTACTGGCCGTTCTGTTCGCGTTGCCGTATTTGCACAGGGCCCGAACGCTGAAGCTGCTAAAGCTGCAGGCGCCGAGCTGGTAGGTATGGAAGATCTGGCTGACCAGATCAAGAAAGGCGAAATGAACTTTGACGTTGTTATTGCTTCCCCGGATGCAATGCGCGTTGTTGGCCAGCTGGGCCAGGTTCTGGGCCCGCGCGGCCTGATGCCAAACCCGAAAGTTGGTACTGTAACTCCTAACGTTGCTGAAGCGGTTAAGAATGCTAAAGCAGGTCAGGTTCGTTATCGTAACGACAAAAACGGCATCATCCACACCACCATCGGTAAAGTGGACTTTGACGCTGACAAACTGAAAGAAAACCTGGAAGCTCTGCTGGTTGCGCTGAAAAAAGCAAAACCGACTCAGGCTAAAGGCGTGTACATCAAGAAAGTTAGCATCTCCACCACCATGGGTGCAGGTGTTGCAGTAGATCAGGCTGGCCTGAACGCTTCTGCAAACTAATGCCTTTACGTGGGCGGTGATTTTGTCTACAATCTTACCCCCACGTTTGCTAACGAAAGTTAGCGGCTAACAGATTTGTTCGTTGGAGCCTGGCCTATCCAGGCCTCCGTCGAAGACCGCAGGTGTTTCGTAAGAAACTTAATCCCCTGCGTAGACGGTGACAGAACGCTAAGATTATTTTTTGGATACTCTGGCTTGTTTCTGCTCACCGTATTAAGACGCTCTATTCGTTGAATAGAGTGAAGTGAGTTCCAGAGCATAAGCTCTGGCAAACATCCAGGAGCAAAGCTAATGGCTTTAAATCTTCAAGACAAACAAGCGATTGTTGCTGAAGTCAGCGAAGTAGCCAAAGGCGCGCTGTCTGCAGTAGTTGCGGATTCCCGTGGCGTAACTGTAGATAAAATGACTGAACTGCGTAAAGCAGGTCGTGAAGCTGGCGTTTACATGCGTGTTGTTCGTAACACCCTGCTGCGCCGCGTCGTTGAAGGTACTCCGTTCGAGTGCCTGAAAGACACGTTTGTTGGTCCGACCCTGATTGCATACTCTATGGAACACCCGGGCGCTGCTGCTCGTCTGTTCAAAGAGTTCGCGAAAGCGAATGCAAAATTTGAGGTCAAAGCCGCTGCCTTTGAAGGTGAGCTGATCCCGGCGTCGCAAATCGACCGCCTGGCAACTCTGCCGACCTACGAAGAAGCAATTGCACGCCTGATGGCAACCATGAAAGAAGCTTCGGCTGGCAAACTGGTTCGTACTCTGGCTGCTGTACGCGATGCGAAAGAAGCTGCTTAATCGCAGTTATCTTTGTAAAGCACTCGCTTACGTATAAACTTATTCTGATATTCAGGAACAATTTAAATGTCTATCACTAAAGATCAAATCATTGAAGCAGTATCCGCTATGTCCGTAATGGACGTTGTTGAGCTGATCTCTGCAATGGAAGAAAAATTCGGTGTTTCCGCTGCTGCTGCTGTAGCTGTAGCTGCTGGCCCGGCTGAAGCTGCTGAAGAAAAAACTGAATTCGACGTAATTCTGAAAGCTGCTGGCGCTAACAAAGTTGCTGTTATCAAAGCAGTACGTGGCGCGACTGGCCTGGGTCTGAAAGAAGCTAAAGACCTGGTAGAATCTGCACCGGCTGCACTGAAAGAAGGCATCAGCAAAGACGACGCTGAAGCTCTGAAAAAATCTCTGGAAGAAGCTGGCGCTGAAGTTGAAGTTAAATAAGCCAACCCTTCCGGTTGCAGCCTGAGAAATTAGGCTGAGGCTGGTGACTTTTTAGTCACCAGCCTTTTTGCGCTGTAAGGCGCCAGTAGCATTTCACACTGTTTGACTGCTGGTTTGCCTCACAATGCTTGTTTCTATCGACGACTTAATATACTGCGACAGGTTAGGGTTCCTGGGCTGTGTAAATCGCAATGAAATGGTTTAAGCGTGATAGCAACAGGCATTGCGGAAAGTGTTCCATTTTCCGGTCAACAAAATAGTGTTGCATAAAAAACTGCCCTTTCCGGGCAGATGGGTCGACTTGTCAGCGAGCTGAGGAACCCTATGGTTTACTCCTATACCGAGAAAAAACGTATTCGTAAGGATTTTGGTAAACGTCCACAAGTTCTGGATGTGCCTTATCTCCTTTCTATCCAGCTTGACTCGTTCCAGAAGTTTATCGAGCAAGATCCTGAAGGGCAGTATGGTCTGGAAGCAGCCTTCCGTTCCGTATTCCCGATTCAGAGCTACAGCGGTAATTCAGAGCTGCAGTACGTCAGCTACCGTCTGGGCGAACCTGTTTTTGATGTTAAAGAATGTCAGATCCGTGGCGTGACGTATTCCGCACCGCTGCGCGTAAAACTGCGTCTGGTGATCTACGAGCGCGAAGCGCCGGAAGGCACCGTTAAAGACATTAAAGAACAAGAAGTCTACATGGGCGAAATCCCGCTCATGACCGACAACGGTACCTTCGTTATCAACGGTACCGAGCGTGTTATCGTTTCTCAGCTGCACCGTAGCCCGGGCGTCTTCTTTGACAGTGACAAAGGTAAGACTCACTCTTCCGGTAAGGTCCTGTATAACGCACGTATCATCCCTTACCGTGGTTCCTGGCTGGACTTCGAATTCGACCCGAAAGACAACCTGTTCGTTCGTATCGACCGTCGTCGTAAACTGCCTGCAACCATCATTCTGCGCGCGCTGAATTACACCACTGAGCAGATCCTTGACCTGTTCTTCGAGAAAGTGGTCTTTGAAATTCGCGACAACAAGCTGCAGATGGAGCTGGTACCGGAGCGTCTGCGCGGTGAAACCGCCTCCTTCGATATCGAAGCCAACGGTAAAGTGTACGTTGAGAAAGGCCGTCGTATTACCGCGCGCCATATTCGCCAGCTGGAAAAAGACGATATCAAACATATCGAAGTTCCGGTTGAGTACATCGCGGGTAAAGTTGCTTCTAAAGACTACATCGACGAAGCGACCGGCGAACTGATCTGCCCGGCGAACATGGAGCTGAGCCTGGATCTGCTGGCTAAACTGAGCCAGTCCGGCCACAAGCGTATCGAAACGCTGTTCACCAACGATCTGGACCACGGTCCGTACATTTCTGAAACTGTACGCGTCGACCCGACCAACGATCGTCTGAGCGCGCTGGTAGAAATCTACCGCATGATGCGCCCGGGTGAGCCGCCGACTCGTGAAGCGGCTGAAAGCCTGTTTGAGAACCTGTTCTTCTCCGAAGACCGCTACGATCTGTCCGCGGTTGGTCGTATGAAGTTCAACCGTTCTCTGCTGCGCGACGAAATCGAAGGTTCCGGTATCCTGAGCAAAGACGACATCATCGAAGTGATGAAGAAGCTCATCGATATCCGTAACGGTAAAGGCGAAGTCGATGATATCGACCACCTCGGCAACCGTCGTATCCGTTCCGTTGGCGAAATGGCGGAAAACCAGTTCCGCGTTGGCCTGGTGCGTGTAGAGCGTGCGGTTAAAGAGCGTCTGTCTCTGGGCGATCTGGATACCCTGATGCCTCAGGATATGATCAACGCCAAGCCGATTTCCGCAGCAGTGAAAGAGTTCTTTGGTTCCAGCCAGCTGTCCCAGTTTATGGACCAGAACAACCCGCTGTCTGAGATTACGCACAAACGTCGTATCTCCGCACTCGGCCCAGGCGGTCTGACCCGTGAACGCGCAGGCTTCGAAGTTCGAGACGTACACCCGACTCACTACGGTCGCGTATGTCCAATCGAAACGCCTGAAGGTCCGAACATCGGTCTGATCAACTCCCTGTCCGTGTACGCACAGACTAACGAATACGGTTTCCTTGAGACCCCGTATCGTAAAGTGACCGACGGTGTTGTTACCGACGAAATTCATTACCTGTCTGCTATCGAAGAAGGTAACTACGTCATTGCTCAGGCGAACTCCAACCTGGATGACGAAGGCCACTTTGTTGAAGATCTGGTTACCTGCCGTAGTAAAGGCGAATCCAGCTTGTTCAGCCGCGACCAGGTTGACTACATGGACGTATCCACCCAGCAGGTGGTATCCGTCGGTGCGTCCCTGATCCCGTTCCTGGAACACGATGACGCCAACCGTGCATTGATGGGTGCGAACATGCAACGTCAGGCGGTTCCGACTCTGCGCGCTGATAAGCCGCTGGTTGGTACCGGTATGGAACGTGCTGTTGCCGTCGACTCCGGTGTTACTGCGGTGGCTAAACGTGGCGGTACCGTTCAGTACGTGGATGCTTCCCGTATCGTTATCAAAGTTAACGAAGACGAGATGTACCCGGGCGAAGCAGGTATCGACATCTATAACCTGACCAAGTACACCCGTTCTAACCAGAACACCTGCATCAACCAGATGCCTTGCGTGTCCCTGGGCGAACCAATTGAACGCGGCGACGTCCTGGCCGACGGCCCGTCCACCGATCTCGGTGAACTGGCGCTGGGTCAGAACATGCGCGTAGCGTTCATGCCGTGGAACGGCTACAACTTCGAAGACTCCATCCTCGTATCCGAGCGTGTTGTCCAGGAAGACCGTTTCACCACCATCCACATTCAGGAACTGGCGTGCGTGTCCCGTGACACCAAGCTGGGGCCGGAAGAGATCACCGCTGACATCCCGAACGTGGGTGAAGCTGCGCTCTCCAAACTGGATGAATCCGGTATCGTTTATATCGGTGCGGAAGTGACCGGCGGCGACATTCTGGTTGGTAAGGTAACGCCGAAAGGTGAAACCCAACTGACTCCGGAAGAGAAACTGCTGCGTGCGATCTTCGGTGAGAAAGCGTCTGACGTTAAAGATTCTTCTCTGCGCGTACCGAACGGTGTCTCTGGTACCGTTATCGACGTTCAGGTCTTTACCCGTGACGGCGTAGAAAAAGACAAGCGTGCGCTTGAAATCGAAGAGATGCAGCTGAAGCAGGCTAAAAAAGACCTGTCTGAAGAACTGCAGATCCTCGAAGCTGGTCTGTTCAGCCGTATTTACGCTGTGCTGGTTGCCGGTGGCGTTGAAGCTGACAAGCTCGACAAACTGCCTCGCGATCGCTGGCTGGA
This sequence comes from Klebsiella sp. CN_Kp088, assembly GCF_040064335.1. NCBI lineage: Bacteria > Pseudomonadati > Pseudomonadota > Gammaproteobacteria > Enterobacterales > Enterobacteriaceae > Klebsiella > Klebsiella sp. CN_Kp088. The sequence continues at coordinate 12,416 of NZ_JBEAIQ010000042.1, forward strand.
ACTGGGCCTGACCGACGAAGAGAAACAAAATCAGCTGGAGCAATTGGCTGAGCAGTATGACGAACTGAAACACGAGTTCGAGAAAAAACTCGAAGCGAAACGCCGTAAAATCACCCAAGGCGACGATCTGGCACCGGGCGTGCTGAAGATTGTTAAGGTATACCTGGCCGTTAAACGCCGTATCCAGCCTGGTGATAAGATGGCAGGTCGTCACGGTAACAAGGGTGTTATCTCTAAGATCAACCCGATCGAAGATATGCCGCACGATGCTAACGGTACGCCGGTAGATATCGTACTGAACCCGCTGGGCGTACCGTCTCGTATGAACATCGGTCAGATCCTGGAAACTCACCTGGGTATGGCTGCGAAAGGCATCGGCGATAAGATCAACGCCATGCTGAAACAGCAGCAAGAAGTCGCGAAACTGCGCGAATTCATCCAGCGTGCTTACGATCTGGGCGCTGACGTTCGCCAGAAAGTTGACCTGAATACCTTCAGCGATGAAGAAGTTCTGCGTCTGGCTGAAAACCTGCGTAAAGGCATGCCGATCGCAACGCCGGTATTCGACGGTGCGAAAGAAGCTGAAATCAAAGAGCTGCTGCAGCTGGGCGATCTGCCGACTTCCGGTCAGATCACTCTGTTTGACGGCCGCACCGGTGAACAGTTCGAACGTCCGGTAACCGTAGGTTACATGTACATGCTGAAACTGAACCACCTGGTCGACGACAAAATGCACGCTCGTTCCACCGGTTCTTACAGCCTGGTTACTCAGCAGCCGCTGGGTGGTAAGGCGCAGTTCGGTGGTCAGCGCTTCGGTGAGATGGAAGTGTGGGCGCTGGAAGCATACGGCGCGGCCTACACCCTGCAGGAAATGCTCACCGTTAAGTCTGATGACGTGAACGGTCGTACCAAGATGTATAAAAACATCGTGGACGGCAACCACCAGATGGAACCGGGCATGCCGGAATCCTTCAACGTACTGTTGAAAGAAATCCGCTCGCTGGGCATCAACATCGAACTGGAAGACGAGTAACTCTCGCTCAAACAGGTCACTGGTGCCGGGGTAAAACCCGGCGCCAGATTGTGCTAACTCCGACGGGAGCAAATCCGTGAAAGACTTATTAAAGTTTCTGAAAGCGCAAACTAAAACCGAAGAGTTTGATGCGATCAAAATTGCTCTGGCATCGCCAGACATGATCCGTTCATGGTCTTTCGGTGAAGTTAAAAAGCCGGAAACCATTAACTACCGTACGTTCAAGCCAGAACGTGACGGTCTGTTCTGCGCTCGTATTTTCGGGCCAGTAAAAGACTATGAGTGCCTGTGCGGTAAGTACAAGCGCCTGAAACACCGTGGTGTTATCTGTGAGAAGTGCGGCGTTGAAGTGACCCAGACCAAAGTGCGTCGTGAGCGCATGGGCCACATCGAGCTGGCGTCTCCGACTGCCCACATCTGGTTCCTGAAGTCTCTGCCGTCCCGTATCGGTCTGCTGCTGGATATGCCGCTGCGTGATATCGAACGCGTACTGTACTTTGAATCTTATGTTGTTATCGAAGGAGGCATGACCAACCTCGAACGCAACCAGATTCTGACTGAAGAGCAGTACCTGGACGCGCTGGAAGAGTTCGGTGACGAATTCGACGCGAAGATGGGCGCCGAAGCTATTCAGGCCCTGCTGAAAAGCATGGACCTGGAGCAAGAGTGCGAGCAGCTGCGTGAAGAGCTGAACGAAACCAACTCCGAAACCAAGCGTAAAAAGCTGACCAAGCGCATTAAGCTGCTGGAAGCCTTCGTTCAGTCTGGCAACAAGCCGGAGTGGATGATCCTGACCGTTCTGCCGGTTCTGCCGCCAGATCTGCGTCCGCTGGTTCCGCTGGATGGTGGTCGTTTTGCGACTTCTGACCTGAACGATCTGTATCGTCGCGTCATTAACCGTAACAACCGTCTGAAACGTCTGCTGGATCTGGCTGCGCCGGACATCATCGTACGCAACGAAAAACGTATGCTGCAGGAAGCGGTCGACGCCCTGCTGGATAACGGTCGTCGCGGTCGTGCGATCACCGGTTCCAACAAACGTCCTCTGAAATCTTTGGCCGATATGATCAAAGGTAAACAGGGTCGTTTCCGTCAGAACCTGCTCGGTAAGCGTGTTGACTACTCCGGTCGTTCTGTAATCACCGTAGGTCCATACCTGCGTCTGCATCAGTGCGGTCTGCCGAAGAAAATGGCGCTGGAGCTGTTCAAACCGTTCATCTACGGCAAGCTGGAACTGCGTGGCCTGGCCACCACCATCAAAGCCGCTAAGAAAATGGTTGAGCGCGAAGAAGCCGTCGTTTGGGATATCCTGGACGAAGTTATCCGCGAACACCCGGTACTGCTGAACCGTGCGCCAACACTGCACCGTTTGGGTATCCAGGCGTTCGAACCGGTTCTGATCGAAGGTAAAGCTATTCAGCTGCACCCGCTGGTTTGTGCGGCATATAACGCCGACTTCGATGGTGACCAGATGGCTGTTCACGTACCGCTGACGCTGGAAGCCCAGCTGGAAGCGCGTGCGCTGATGATGTCTACCAACAACATCCTGTCCCCGGCGAACGGCGAACCAATCATCGTTCCGTCTCAGGACGTTGTACTGGGTCTGTACTACATGACCCGTGACTGTGTTAACGCCAAAGGCGAAGGCATGGTGCTGACTGGCCCGAAAGAAGCGGAGCGTATTTATCGCGCCGGTCTGGCCTCTCTGCATGCGCGCGTTAAAGTGCGTATCACCGAATACGAAAAAGACGACAATGGTGAATTCGTCGCGAAGACCAGCCTGAAAGACACGACCATCGGCCGTGCCATTCTGTGGATGATCGTGCCGAAAGGTCTGCCGTTCTCTATCGTGAACCAGGCGCTCGGTAAGAAAGCGATCTCCAAGATGCTGAACACCTGTTACCGTATTCTGGGTCTGAAACCGACCGTTATTTTTGCGGACCAGACGATGTACACCGGCTTTGCTTATGCAGCGCGTTCAGGTGCGTCCGTTGGTATTGATGACATGGTCATCCCGGAGAAAAAATACGAAATCATCAGCGAAGCGGAAGCTGAAGTTGCTGAGATTCAGGAACAGTTCCAGTCTGGTCTGGTCACCGCGGGCGAACGCTACAACAAAGTTATCGATATCTGGGCTGCGGCGAACGATCGTGTATCCAAAGCGATGATGGATAACCTGCAAACCGAAACCGTGATTAACCGTGACGGTCAGGAAGAGCAGCAGGTTTCCTTCAACAGCATCTACATGATGGCCGACTCCGGTGCGCGTGGTTCTGCGGCACAGATTCGTCAGCTGGCTGGTATGCGTGGTCTGATGGCGAAGCCGGATGGCTCCATCATCGAAACGCCGATCACCGCGAACTTCCGTGAAGGTCTGAACGTACTCCAGTACTTCATCTCCACCCACGGTGCTCGTAAAGGTCTGGCGGATACCGCACTGAAGACTGCGAACTCCGGTTACCTGACTCGTCGTCTGGTTGACGTTGCGCAGGACCTGGTTGTCACTGAAGACGACTGTGGCACCCTGGAAGGCATCACCATGACGCCGGTTATCGAAGGTGGCGACGTTAAAGAGCCGCTGCGCGATCGCGTATTGGGTCGTGTGACTGCTGAAGACGTTCTGAAGCCGGGTACCGCGGACATTCTGGTTCCACGCAACACGCTGCTGCACGAGCACTGGTGTGACCTGCTGGAAGAGAACTCCGTTGACTCCGTCAAAGTTCGTTCCGTTGTATCCTGTGACACCGACTTTGGTGTATGTGCGCACTGCTACGGTCGTGACCTGGCGCGTGGCCACCTCATCAACAAAGGTGAGGCTATCGGCGTTATCGCGGCACAGTCCATCGGTGAGCCGGGTACACAGCTGACGATGCGTACGTTCCACATCGGTGGTGCGGCATCTCGTGCGGCTGCTGAATCCAGCATCCAGGTGAAAAACAAAGGTAGCATCCGTCTGAGCAATGCGAAGTCGGTTGTGAACTCCAGCGGTAAACTGGTTATCACCTCGCGTAACACCGAACTGAAGCTGATCGACGAATTCGGTCGTACCAAAGAAAGCTATAAAGTGCCTTACGGCTCCGTTATGGCTAAAGGCGACGGCGAACAGGTTGCTGGCGGTGAAACCGTTGCAAACTGGGATCCGCATACCATGCCGGTTATCACCGAAGTGAGTGGTTTCGTCCGCTTCACTGACATGATCGACGGCCAGACCATTACTCGTCAGACCGACGAGCTGACCGGTCTGTCTTCGCTGGTGGTTCTGGATTCCGCGGAACGTACCTCCGGTGGTAAAGATCTGCGTCCGGCGCTGAAAATTGTTGATGCTCAGGGCAACGACGTTCTGATCCCAGGCACCGATATGCCTGCTCAGTACTTCCTGCCGGGTAAAGCGATTGTTCAGCTGGAAGATGGCGTACAGATCAGCTCTGGTGACACCCTGGCGCGTGTTCCGCAGGAATCTGGCGGTACCAAGGATATCACCGGTGGTCTGCCGCGCGTTGCGGACCTGTTCGAAGCACGTCGTCCGAAAGAGCCGGCAATCCTGGCTGAAATCAGCGGCATCATTTCCTTCGGTAAAGAAACCAAAGGGAAACGTCGTCTGGTTATCACCCCGGTAGACGGTAGCGAACCGTACGAAGAGATGATTCCGAAATGGCGTCAGCTGAACGTGTTCGAAGGTGAACGTGTAGAACGTGGTGACGTGGTTTCCGACGGTCCGGAAGCGCCGCACGACATTCTGCGTCTTCGTGGCGTACACGCGGTAACGCGTTACATCACCAACGAAGTGCAGGACGTTTATCGTCTGCAAGGCGTTAAGATTAACGATAAGCACATTGAAGTTATCGTTCGTCAGATGCTGCGTAAAGCGACCATCGAAAGTGCTGGTAGCTCCGACTTCCTCGAAGGTGAGCAGGTTGAATACTCCCGCGTTAAGATCGCTAACCGCGAGCTTGAAGCGAATGGCAAAGTTGCGGCAACCTATTCCCGCGACCTGCTGGGTATCACCAAAGCGTCTCTGGCAACCGAGTCCTTCATCTCCGCGGCATCGTTCCAGGAGACCACTCGCGTGCTGACCGAAGCAGCCGTTGCGGGCAAACGCGACGAACTGCGCGGTCTGAAAGAGAACGTCATCGTGGGTCGTCTGATCCCGGCAGGTACCGGTTATGCGTACCACCAGGATCGTATGCGCCGTCGCGCAGCGGGCGAACAGCCAGTTGCGCCGCAGGTGAGCGTAGAAGAAGCCTCTGCCAACCTGGCAGAACTGCTGAACGCAGGCCTGGGCGGTTCTGATAACGATTAATCGTTGATTCGTTAAGCGCTTAAAAGCCAGTCAGGTTTCCTGACTGGCTTTTTTATTACCTGTCGATTTATCTCACCTAAAATAAATTACATTTATTTAATGTAATTACCGCAATTAATTAGCAAATTAAACATGTCTGATAATTATCTATTTGCTATTTCTTTATGCCATCACTAATCGATGGATAAAAATTCTACATGTATCAAAAAATAGGCGCCGCAAACTCTATATAGTCAAAACACTCAAAGAATCATGTGATTACTTTTCCCCATCCTTTTCGGTTTACCGCAACTGAGGGGGTCACTGCGCCTGTTAAAAGGCAATGGAGGTGGTGAGCAAAATAAAAATAAGGCGGAGAGTATTGTCGTTATTAATGGATAGCTTCTGGGGGATGCATGGAATTTGCTATACAGCTCATCATTATCTTAATTTGTCTGTTCTACGGCGCGAAAAAGGGTGGCATTGCGCTCGGCCTTTTAGGCGGCATTGGCTTAGTTATCTTAGTTTTTGTCTTTCATCTTAAACCAGGAAAACCGCCGGTTGATGTCATGCTGGTGATTATCGCGGTGGTGGCCGCCTCGGCGACGCTACAGGCATCCGGCGGTTTAGACGTGATGCTGCAGATTGCCGAGAAGCTCCTGCGGCGCAACCCCAAATACGTTTCTATCGTTGCGCCATTCGTCACCTGTACGCTGACGATCCTGTGCGGTACCGGCCACGTGGTGTATACGATCCTGCCAATTATTTACGACGTAGCTATCAAAAATAATATTCGCCCGGAGCGGCCGATGGCGGCGAGCTCGATTGGCGCTCAGATGGGGATCATTGCCAGTCCGGTTTCGGTGGCGGTGGTCTCGCTGGTGGCGATGCTCGGGAATTTTACCTTTAACGGTAAGCACCTTGAGTTTCTCGATCTACTGGCGATAACCATTCCGTCAACGCTACTGGGGATTTTGGCGATTGGCATCTTCAGCTGGTTCCGCGGTAAGGACCTTGATAAAGACGAGACCTTCCAGGCGTTTATTGCAGTACCGGAAAACCGTCATTATGTTTATGGCGATACGGCCACGCTATTGGATAAAAAGCTGCCGACCAGCAACTGGATCGCGATGTGGATCTTCCTTGCCTCAATCGCCGTAGTGGCGCTGCTTGGCGCGTTTTCCGAACTGCGCCCGGCGTTCGATGGTAAGCCTCTCTCAATGGTACTGGTGATCCAGATGTTCATGCTGCTCTCCGGGGCGCTTATCATCATCATTACCAAAACTAACCCGGCGTCGATTTCAAAAAATGAGGTTTTCCGCTCGGGGATGATCGCTATCGTCGCGGTGTATGGTATCGCGTGGATGGCGGAAACCATGTTTGGCGCGCACATGACCGAGATTAAAGGCGTGCTCGGAGAGATGGTGAAGGAGTACCCGTGGGCCTACGCTATCGTGCTGTTATTGGTATCGAAGTTCGTCAACTCTCAGGCGGCGGCGCTGGCGGCGATTGTTCCGGTAGCGCTGGCGATCGGCGTTGACCCGGCCTATATCGTGGCTTCCGCGCCCGCCTGCTACGGCTATTACATCCTGCCGACTTACCCAAGCGATCTGGCGGCGATTCAGTTTGACCGTTCAGGCACGACCCATATTGGCCGCTTCGTCATAAACCATAGCTTTATTCTGCCAGGATTAATCGGCGTGAGCGTTTCTTGCGTCTTTGGCTGGGTGTTCGCGGCGATGTACGGTTTTCTGTAAGTGAGACAGGCGCCGCTGGCGGCGCCTGATAAATCAGCGGGATTATTGTGCGGGCGGCAGGCGGCGATACAGTTCGATCATATCGGTTGCTAAATCCTGAATCACCATCGCGTTCATTAGATGATCCTGGGAATGCACGGTAATCAGGTTCACCGGCAGCTTGCCGCTGCCTTCGTCCAGGCCAATAAGCTGGGTCTGGATTTTATGCGCATGCTTCACGAATTCGTGGGAGTCGGCCATAGCCTGTTCGGCGGCGGCAAAATCGCCTTTACGCGCCTGCTGCAGGGCGGTGAGGGCAGAACTGCGTGCGGAGCCGGCGTTGACCAGCAGCTCCATGATAATCGTCTCTAAATCTTCCATGCCTTACTCCATCAGCTTCAGGGCTTTATCCAGAACGGCATCGCCTTTCATCATGCCGTAATCCATCATGTCAATAACGGCGACCTTTTTACCGACCGGGTCGGCTAGCGCCTGTAGTTTCGCCTGCTCGTACTTCACCTGTGGGCCGAGCAGGATAATATCCGCCGCGGCCAGGTTATCTTTGAACTCCGCTACCGGCACAGCTTTGATCGAGACTTCGATGCCTTTCTTTTGCGCGGCCTCTTTCATGCGTTGCACCAGCATGCTGGTGGACATTCCTGCGGCACAGCATAAAACGATATTCTTCATAGTTTCATCGCCCTTATGTATGTTCCTTGATGCATCATCTTTATCGCGGGCGGCGGCGCGGCACAACCGCTTCACCATGATTGTGTGTAAAACATCACAAAAAATGAAACCGGTTTCAATTTTGCAGCGGCCGAGATAAAAAAGCCCGCAAAAGCGGGCTATCAGGGAGTTGTGCTCAGGCGCGAACGATTCGATTCTTGCCCTGCTGTTTGGCCTTATACAACGCTTCATCCACGCTAACGACCAGTTTTTCCAGCGGCTCCATATTCCATTCCCCGAGGCCGGCGCTAAAGGTGACGGTTAATCCTTCTTCGCGCCAGGTTCGGCTGGCAACGTTAAGGCGCCAGCTCTCCAGAATGGTGAGCGCGTTGTCGATATGTTCGGCAGGGAAGATAACGGCAAACTCTTCGCCGCCGTAGCGGTAAAGCGAGATCTCCTGCGGCTGCAGGATCTGTATCCCTTCACGCGCGACGTTGCGCAGCACGATGTCGCCATTGAGGTGGCCCCAGGTATCATTAATCGATTTGAAGTTGTCGATATCGACCAACGCGAGGGCGAAAGGCTGGTGATCGTTCATCAGGGCGGCGATATCGCTGTCGAAGGCGCGGCGATTTTTGCAGCCGGTTAGCGCATCGATGGTGGCCTGGCGGACATAGGTGAGCTCACGCTGTTTATTGCTCTCGATCGCTTTGCTGAGCATGGCTTCCAGCCGCGGCGCGCGTTTGACGTCGCCGGTCTTAATGGCGTTAATGATGTTCATCAGTACGGTACGCGAAGCGTGGCGCAGATATAGCCCGAACAGGACGATGACAATGGCGGCGAGGGCGAATCCCCAGGCGACAATATCGGTTTCATAGCGCGTCAGGTCATCAAGGGTGGCATCGGTGACGCGGAAAATAACGAACCAGTCAGGGTTGGTAAAGGAATAGTAGTAGTACCAGGCCTTATGTTCCTCATCATAAAGTTGGCCTTCCGCGCTGGTCATTTTGTCCATCAGTTCCGCGCTAACGTAGGTTTTAAATAGCGCGCCGGTATCGGGATGGATAACCACTTTGCCGTCGCGTTGCACGACAAAAAACTCGCCCTGTACCGGCGAGACAATCTGCCGTAACGCGTAGCCCATTGAGGTCAGATCCATATGAAATGCCAGACTACCTTTGAGCCTTCCCTGCGGTGAAATGACAGGCCGGTAGACGGTAACGGTAGGGTGGTGGGTGAAGTAATCCAGATAGGGACTGGTATAGAGGCTGAAGGTACTGGCTTCCGCCTGGCGAATAAACCAGGGGCGCGTTTTTGGATCAAACGTGCGGCTCTCATCGCCTTCCATCACTTCGGGGGCGCGCAGATAATGACCAAGAGTATCGGCAAGCGAAATGGAGGAGACCGTCGGCATCAGCTCCTGCAGACGCATCAAATCGTCCAGACCCTTTTGCGGATTGAGATTTACGGCGCTATTGAGCGCATCGTCGCGGGCAAAGTATTTCGTCGCGCGCGCCAGAATGTAGTCATTTTCGCGCAGCAGCGATTCGGTGTAGTTCACCGCAAGGTTATGGGTAAAGTTGCGGTTAATATGGTGATAATCTTCAAGAAAGTTTTTCTTCTGCGTCGCGGTAACAAAGATTGCGATCAGTAAAAAACTGAGCAAAATCCCCGCAAACCCCACTACGATCGGCGTAGTAAAAGAGAGCTTTCTGTTGTGGCGTGCCATGAGTTGTTAATCGTCCAGAATCAATATACCCGTCATACTTCAAGTTGCATGTGCGTTGGCTTTCCTCGCTCACCCCAGTCACTTACTGAAGTAAGCTTCTGGGGATTCGCTGCGTCGCCGCGTGACTCGGCCTTCAGCCTCGCCCCTACGGGGCCAGCGCAAGCGCTGTTCAAAACGGCTAGCCGTTTTGTCCTGCAACTCGAATTATTTAGGGTATAAACTGTGGGTTTAGACGCAGGTTAAGCCAGCATGCCTGCTTAGCGAATCAGGTAACTATCGCTAAATTATAACGCTGAGTGCGCTCATCATCGTGATTAATATTTGATAGCAATATGTTTGCGGCAGTGCGGACGGTAGAGGCAGGGCGAAGAGAGGAAAGAAAAGCTCGCCCTGGTCAGCGTCCGCTGCTGACCAGGGCAGAATAGAAAAACGGCGGCAGTTCGGCGAGCCTCCGTTTTTCATCTCTCGTGCAGGCACGCAAAATAATCAGCTGCTTGCAGCATGCTTCATGATGATTGCGAGGCGCGTCCCAGCCAGCTATCCCAGTCTTTCCATACCGGCTGCAGGCCACGGGCGGCCAGCGCGCTGGCGACCTCTTCAGGGCGGCGATCGTCGTGTGGCGCAAATTGCTCAAGCTCCGGATGATCGTCGGCGTAGCCGCCGGGCTGGGTTTTGGAGAACGCGCTGACGTTGTTAATCGCCAGCGGGATCACCCGGTCGCGGAACCACGGTGATTCACGGGTCGAGAGCGACAGCTCAACCTCCGGCGCCAGCAGGCGGAAGGCGCAAATGGTTTGCACCAGCTGACGTTCGTCCATCAGCGAGGCTGGCGCAATCCCTCCGGCACAAGGGCGTAAACGCGGGAAGGAGATAGAGTAACGGCTGCGCCAGTAGTGCTGCTGTAGCCACAGCAGATGTTCGGCGACCATAAAGCAGTCCACCCGCCAGCTGTCGGAAAGACCAATGAGCGCGCCGAGGCCGATCTTGTCGATCCCCGCTTCGCCCAGGCGATCCGGCGTATCAAGGCGCCAGAAGAAATCCTGCTTTTTACCTTTCAAGTGGTGCTGGGCATACATGCCTTCATGGTAGGTCTCCTGGTAGACCATCACCCCATCAAGCCCCAGCGTTTTTAGTTCGGCATACTCTTCGGTCGCCAGCGGCTGCACTTCCATATGCAGCGAGGCAAACTGGCGGCGGATGGATGGCAGATGCTGGCGGAAATAATCCATTCCGACCTTACTCTGATGTTCGCCGGTGACCAGTAACAAATGCTCAAAGCCTAAATTGCGGATTGCGGCGCATTCGCGGGCAATCTCTGCTTCATCCAGCGTCTTGCGCTTAATGCGATTACTCATTGAGAAGCCGCAGTAGGTACAGTCGTTGGCGCACAGGTTGGACAAATACAACGGTACGTAAAAGCTGACGGTGTTGCCGAAGCGCTGCCGGGTGAGGCGCTGAGCGCGCTGGGCCAGCGGTTCAAGGTAATCGGCCGCGGCAGGAGAGAGCAGAGCCATCATGTCATCGCGGGTGAGCTGCTTTGCCGCCAGCGCTCGTTCGACGTCGGCGGCGGTTTTGCTGTTGATGCGCAGGCGGATGTCATCCCACTCCAGCTGCCGCCAGCGATCGCTAAAAGTTTTCATGCCAGCGCCTCCAGAAAGCCGGTCAGCGGGCTGGTGGCCTGCGCCTGAGTACTGCGCGTTCCCGGTCCGGCCTGACGCGCCAGCAATCCGGCATCGACCGCCATGCGGAAGGCGCGAGCCATGGCGACAGGATCGTCGGCGACGGCAATGGCGGTATTGACCAGCACCGCATCAGCGCCCATCTCCAGCGCCTGCGCCGCGTGGCTCGGTACGCCGATCCCGGCATCAACCACCACCGGTACCGTCGCCTGTTCGATAATAATCTCCAGCATGGCTTTGGTTTCCAGCCCCTGGTTGGAGCCTATCGGTGCGCCCAACGGCATCACCGCCGCGCAGCCAGCCTCTTCCAGCCGTTTGCACAGGACCGGGTCGGCGCCGCAATAGGGCAGGACGACAAATCCTTCGCGCACCAGCAGTTCCGCCGCCTTCAGGGTTTCAATGGGGTCAGGCAGCAGCCAGCGGGCGTCCGGGTGGATCTCCAGTTTCAACCAGTGGGTGCCTAAGGCTTCCCGCGCCAGGCGGGCGGCAAATACCGCTTCTTCCGCCGTCTTGGCGCCTGAGGTATTCGGCAGCAGGTTAACGCCCGCCGCCAGCAGCGGCGCGAGAATCGCGTCATTATGCTGGCGTAAATCGACGCGCTTCATCGCCAGCGTCACCAGCTGGCTTCCCGAGGCGCGAATCGCCTCAACCATCACCTCCGGCGCGGCGAATTTGCCGGTTCCGGTAAAAAGGTGGGATTCAAATGTCTTATCAGCAATACGTAACATGTCAGCCTCCGGCGATAACCTGAAAAAGCAGGACCCGATCGCCTTCCTGCAAGAGATGATCTTCCCACCGTTCGCGTGGCAGGATGTGTTGATTGAGCGCCAGCGCAACGCCCGGCTGGAGCTGCTCCAGCTGGCTAAGCAGGGCGCTTACGCTGAGGTTGTCCGCGCACTCCAGCGGTTCGTCGTTAAACCAGACTTGCATCATGGCCTCCGCATACCGGGCAGCCCTGGGCCTTTTGCAACGTAAGGTTGCGCCAGTTGCTGGTGCGGGCGTCAAACAGCCGTAGCGTGTTGCGCGGCGTCGCCATGCCGCTAAGGAGCTTTATGGCCTCCAGCGCCTGCAGCGTCCCCATCATGCCGACGACCGGACCGACGATCCCCGCGGTGCGGCAGTTACGTTGCGGTTCGGCGGTGTCCGGCCACAGGCAGCGATAGCAGCCCTGCGCCCAGGGCGGCGTCAGCACCATCAACTGGCCGCCGAAGCCGACGGCGCTGGCGGTCACCAGCGGCGTCTCAAGGGCTACGCAGGCCGCGTTAATCGCCTGGCGGGCGATCATGTTATCGGTACAGTCCAGCACCACGTCGGCTTTCGCCACTTCAGCGCGCAGCGCCTCGCCGCTTAAACGCTGCTGTAGCGCGACGAGGCGAATTTGCGGATTGAGTTGGTTGAGACGCGTCTTTGCCGCCGCGGCTTTCGGCTGGTCGATATCGTCACTGGTGAACAGAATTTGCCGCTGCAGGTTGCTGAGATGCACCGCGTCGTCATCGGCCAGCGTCAGCGTCCCGACGCCGGCCCCCGCCAGATATAGCGCCGCCGGCGAACCTAAGCCGCCCAGGCCAATAATCAGCGCCCGGCTGGCTAACAGTTTCTGCTGCCCCTCAATGGCGATATCTTCCAGCAGCAACTGGCGGCTATAGCGCATGAAATCGTGATCATTCATCGCCTGCTCCCGCCAGCGCTAACAGTTGTGCAGTGGCGCTCCGCCAGTCAGCAGCCTGGGTAATGGCGCTGACGACCGCGATGCTGCCAACGCCGGTCGCCAGTACGCCCGGTGCTTTTTCCAGACTGATGCCGCCTATCGCTACCGTCGGATAATCGGCCAGCCGCTGAATATGCCCGGCAAGCTGTTCGAGGCCCTGCGGCGCCGAAGGCATCTGTTTGGTTTGTGTCGGGAAGACGTGTCCCAGTGCGATATAGGAAGGGCGCGCCGCCAGCGCGACGTCAATTTCCATGTCGTCGTGAGTGGAGACGCCAAGGCGCAGTCCGGCTTGACGGATGGCGCTCAGGTCGGTGGTTTCCAGGTCCTCTTGACCCAGATGTACGCCATACGCCCGGTGCTTAATCGCCAGTTGCCAGTAATCATTGATAAACAGACGCGCGCGATAGCGGCGGCCAAGCGCGATGGCGGCGATAACATCATCCTCTACGTCGCTGTCGCGCTGGTCCTTGATCCGCAATTGAATAGTGCGTACGCCGGCTTCCAGCAGGCGCTCAATCCACGCCACGCTATCGACAACCGGATAAAGCCCGAGACGAAACGGTACGGGCGGAAAGTCAGGCTGGTACATCAGGCATTTTCCTTTTTCAGGTAGATTTCACCGCCGCGGGCGCGGAAGTTATTCGACATATCGGCCATGCCGGCTTCGATATTTTGCTTTGCGGCGTAGTCGCGGACCTCTTGCGTGATCTTCATCGAACAGAATTTCGGTCCGCACATGGAGCAGAAGTGGGCGACCTTGCCGGATTCCTGCGGTAAGGTTTCATCGTGATAGGCCCGCGCGGTAAAGGGATCGAGCGCGAGGTTGAACTGGTCTTCCCAGCGGAATTCGAAACGTGCTTTTGACATCGCGTTGTCGCGGATCTGCGCCCCGGGGTGGCCTTTAGCGAGGTCGGCGGCGTGGGCGGCGATTTTGTAGGTAATCAGCCCCTGTTTTACATCCTCTTTGTTGGGCAAGCCGAGATGTTCTTTTGGCGTGACGTAGCACAGCATGGCGCAGCCAAACCAGCCAATCATTGCCGCGCCGATACCGGAAGTGAAATGATCATAGCCCGGCGCGATGTCGGTGGTGAGCGGCCCCAGCGTGTAGAACGGCGCTTCGTGGCAGTGCTCCAGCTCTTCGGTCATATTGCGGCGAATCATCTGCATCGGCACGTGGCCGGGGCCTTCAATCATCACCTGAACGTCATACTCCCAGGCGATTTTAGTCAGCTCGCCCAGCGTATGCAGCTCGGCGAACTGCGCCTCGTCGTTGGCATCCTGAATCGAGCCGGGGCGCAGACCATCGCCGAGGGACAGCGACACGTCATAGGCGGCGCAGATTTCACAGATTTCTCGGAAGTGCTGGTAGAGGAAGTTTTCCTGATGATGCGACAGGCACCACTTGGCCATGATGGAACCGCCGCGTGAGACGATCCCGGTCAGCCGCTTCGCGGTCATCGGCACGTAGCGCAGCAGCACACCAGCGTGAATCGTGAAGTAGTCGACGCCCTGTTCGGCCTGTTCCAGCAGGGTATCGCGGAAGGCTTCCCAGGTCAGGTTCTCGGCAATGCCGTTGACCTTCTCCAGCGCCTGGTAAATCGGGACGGTACCAATCGGCACCGGGCTGTTGCGCAGGATCCATTCGCGGGTCTCGTGGATATAGCGGCCAGTAGAGAGGTCCATTACCGTATCGGCGCCCCAGCGGGTTGACCAGACCAGCTTCTCGACCTCTTCTTCGATGGAAGAGGTCACCGCCGAGTTGCCGATATTGGCATTCACTTTCACCAGGAAGTTGCGGCCGATAATCATCGGCTCGGATTCCGGGTGGTTGATATTGGCCGGGATGATGGCTCGCCCGGCAGCGACTTCATCGCGGACGAATTCGGCGGTAATGTTGTCCGGCAGGCGGGCGCCAAAGCTTTCTCCGGCATGCTGCTGGCGCAGCACCTCGCTGCGGATACGCTCGCGACCCATGTTTTCGCGAATGGCGATGAATTCCATCTCCGGGGTGACGATCCCCTGGCGGGCATAGTGTAGTTGCGTCACGCATTTGCCAGCGACGGCGCGTTTAGGCGTCAGCAGGCCGCCGAAGCGCAGTTCATCAAGGCCATCGTCGGCCAGCCGCGCTTTAGTGTAAGCCGAGCTGCGTTCGCTGAGCGGTGCGCAGTCGTTACGCGCGTCGATCCACGGTTGGCGTAGTTTTGCCAGCCCCTGGCGGACATCGATGTTGATCTCCGGGTCGCCGTATGGCCCGGAGGTGTCGTACACCGGTATCGGTTCGTTGGCTTCGTACTGGGGGTTATCTTTATCACCGCCGATGAGCGTCGGGCTGAGCTGAATTTCACGCATCGGGACACGGATATCAGCCTGTGAGCCTTGAATGTAAATGCGGCGAGAATTAGGAAAAGCGGTACCTTCCAGCGTATCAATGAATCGCTGCGCGTGTTCGCGTTGTTCCCGGCGGTTCAGTTTGGTAGTAGACATAGCGCATTCCAGTTACAAAAAAAGGAGATGGCTTGTCAGACGACGGATGGAGTAACAGATGCGACCAGCCCGTAACGGGCAGGTGCGACCAGCAGTTTACTCTTGTTCCCTTCGCAGGTATTAGCCTGATCAGGTTCCGCGGATCCCGAATAAACGGTCTCAGCCTTTTCCACTTCAACGTTCGCGTGGAAAATAGGCACTCCGACAAGATGAAATCCCTCCGCAGAGGGATAATGTATGTAAATTACTCGTTAACGGTTCACAACTCAAGCGGTCGGCGCGATATTGTCGCCAACGTTGTCTTTCCGATCGTGAGCGACGACCAGCGCCAGCAGCTTGTCCTCAAGCGCGAAGCGCGCCTCCAGCGATTCGCCGATATCTGACAGCGCCTGCTGAAATTCGAGATAGTTATCATGATCGATGGCGTTTTCGAGGCAGGTATCGTAATAGTCCATCATCTGCTGGGTATTGGCTTCCAGCTGCGGGTAGATTTTGGTGGCGGCTAAAAGAGGGGTACTCCCTTCCATTTCTCCGATAATACGTTCATAAATATTAAAATGACCGGATGAGAGGTAATCCACCAGGCTTTGGCAAAAGTCATCCAGCGCCTTTTCATTAAGCCGCATAAAGGACTCTTTGCCGGGTTTCAGGCCAACCAGGTTGTAGTAAGCCACGAGCAAATGCTTACGCACAAGCAGCCAGCGATCGACCAGTTTGTTATTGCCTCCAACACGTTCCGTCAGGTTTTCCAGCTGGTTTAACATGATTGACTCCGCAAGATTAAAAATAACGTTGCTCAGCAAATGTAAATATAATGTTAAAAGTGCCAGTAAAACGAAGGTAGCGCAATAGATATGGATCGTATTATTGAAAAATTAGATCGCGGCTGGTGGATCGTCAGTCACGAACAAAAATTATGGCTTCCCGCAGGGGAATTACCACATGGCGAAGCGGTAAATTTTGATCTTGTCGGTGAACGCGCGCTACATCTCGGCGAGTGGCAAGGCGAAGCGGTGTGGCTGGTGCGTCAGGATCGTCGCCGTGATATGGGATCGCTGCGCCAGGTATTGGATCAGGATCCTGGGCTTTTCCAACTGGCTGGGCGCGGGATCCAGTTGGCCGAGTTTTATCGATCGCATAAATTCTGCGGCTACTGCGGCCACCCGATGCATGTCAGTAAAACCGAGTGGGCGATGCTGTGCGGCCACTGCCGCGAGCGCTATTATCCGCAAATTGCCCCCTGCATTATCGTCGCCATTCGTCGCGATGATTCAATTCTGCTGGCGCAGCATACCCGCCATCGTAATGGTGTCCATACGGTGTTGGCCGGGTTTGTCGAAGTGGGTGAAACCCTTGAGCAGGCGGTCGCCCGCGAAGTGATGGAAGAGAGCGGTATTAAGGTGAAAAACCTGCGCTATGTGACCTCCCAGCCGTGGCCCTTCCCGCAATCATTGATGACCGCCTTTATGGCTGAATACGATAGCGGCGATATTGTCGTGGATAAGAAAGAGCTGCTGAGCGCAGAGTGGTATCGCTATGACGATTTGCCGCTACTGCCGCCGCCGGGCACGGTGGCGCGACGCCTGATCGAAGATACGGTGGCGATGTGTCGGGCAGAGTACGAGTGACATGTTACACTGGGCGCATCAACGCTAAAGGAATGTAAAAATGACCGAACTGAAAAACGATCGTTACCTGCGCGCGCTGCTGCGCCAGCCGGTTGATGTCACCCCGGTGTGGATGATGCGCCAGGCGGGCCGCTATCTCCCGGAATACAAAGCCACCCGCGCGCAAGCGGGCGATTTCATGTCGCTGTGTAAAAATGCCGAGCTGGCCTGCGAAGTAACGCTACAGCCGCTGCGCCGTTACCCGCTGGATGCGGCGATCCTCTTTTCGGACATCCTGACGATTCCGGATGCGATGGGGCTGGGGCTGTACTTTGAAGCTGGCGAAGGCCCGCGCTTCACCTCGCCGGTGAAATGCAAAGCCGACGTCGACAAACTGCCGGTGCCGGACCCGGAACAAGAATTAGGCTACGTGATGAACGCCGTGCGCACCATTCGCCGTGAACTGAAAGGCGAAGTACCGCTGATTGGTTTTTCCGGCAGCCCGTGGACGCTGGCGACCTATATGGTCGAAGGCGGCAGCAGCAAAGCCTTTACCGTCATCAAAAAGATGATGTACGCCGAACCGCAGGCGCTGCACGCGCTGCTGGATAAGCTGGCGAAAAGCGTCACCCTGTATCTGAACGCGCAGATCAAAGCGGGCGCGCAGTCGGTGATGATTTTCGACACCTGGGGCGGCGTGTTGACCGGCCGCGACTATCAGCAGTTCTCGCTCTACTACATGCATAAAATCGTCGATGGCCTGCTGCGGGAAAACGAAGGCCGTCGCGTACCGGTAACGCTGTTCACCAAAGGCGGCGGACAATGGCTGGAAGCGATGGCGGAGACCGGCTGCGATGCGCTGGGTCTCGACTGGACCACCGATATTGCCGATGCTCGCCGTCGCGTAGGCCACAAAGTGGCGCTGCAGGGCAATATGGACCCGTCGATGCTTTATGCCCCTGCCGCCCGCATTGAAGACGAAGTGGCGCACATTCTCGCCGGCTTCGGCCAGGGCGAAGGCCATGTCTTTAACCTTGGCCACGGCATCCATCAGGACGTCGACCCACAGCATGCAGGAGTCTTTGTTGAGGCGGTGCATCGTCTCTCCGCGCAATATCACCAATAGGAGATAAGCATGATGGATTTAGCTGCGCTACGGACCCAACAGCAATCTTTAGCCGCGTCGGTAGAACGTGCGGACCGATTGGATCGCGACCCGCCGGTGCTGATCGGCGGCGCCGATGTGGGGTTTGAGCAGGAGGGGGAAATTACCCGCGCTGCGATGGTGCTGCTAACTTATCCGGGGCTTGAGCTGGTGGAGTATCAGGTGGCGCGCGTCGCCACCACGATGCCGTACATCCCCGGCTTCCTCTCCTTTCGCGAGACCCCCGCGCTGCTGGCGGCGTGGCAACAGTTATCGCAAAAGCCCGATCTGTTGTTCGTCGACGGGCACGGTATTTCACATCCCCGGCGGCTTGGCGTCGCCAGCCATTTTGGCCTGATGGTTGATGTGCCAACGATTGGCGTAGCGAAAAAACGTTTATGCGGCAAGTTTGAACCGCTTGGCGCCGAGCCCGGCGCGCTGGCGCCATTAATCGACAAAGGCGATCAGCTGGCCTGGGTCTGGCGCAGCAAAGCACGCTGCAACCCGCTGTTTATCAGTACCGGCCACCGCGTGGGTATGGATAGCGCGTTAATGTGGGTGGAACGTTGTATGCAAGGCTATCGTCTACCCGAGCCGACGCGCTGGGCCGATGCCGTGGCATCCCGTCGGCCTTCCTTTGTGCGTTGGCAAGCAAATCACGGCTGATTCAGGTACACTGCGCCTAATTTCTGACTTCGAGAATTCATCATGTTACAAAACCCGATTCACCTGCGCCTGGAGAAACTGGAGAGCTGGCAGCACGTCACCTTTATGGCCTGCCTGTGCGAGCGTATGTACCCCAACTACGCCATGTTCTGCAAGCAAACCGAGTTTGGCGACGGCCAGTTATATCGTCGTATCCTTGACCTGATCTGGGAAACGCTGACGGTAAAAGATGCGAAGGTGAATTTCGATAGTCAGCTGGAAAAGCTGGAAGAGGCGATTCCGTCCGCGGATGACTACGACATGTACGGCGTCTATCCGGCTATCGATGCCTGCGTCGCGCTGAGCGAATTAATCCATTCACGCCTGAGCGGTGAAACGCTGGAACATGCTATCGAGGTCAGTAAGACTTCCATTACTACCGTCGCGATGCTGGAAATGACTCAGGAAGGTCGCGAAATGACCGATGAAGAGCTCAGAGCCAACCCGGCGGTTGAACAAGAATGGGACATTCAGTGGGAGATTTTCCGCCTGTTGGCCGACTGCGAAGAACGCGATATTGAACTGATTAAAGGGCTGCGTGCAGACCTGCGAGAGGATGGCGAGAGCAATATTGGTATAAATTTTCAGCAATGAGACCACAAAACGTGATTTACCGCCTGAATTGTAGCGTCTGAAGACTTCCATTCCGCCCCCTGTCTGGTCTACATTTGGGGGGCGAAAAAAAGTGGCTATCGGTGCGTGTATGCAGGAGAGTGCTTTTCTGGCATTTCCGTCGCACTCGATGCTTAGCAAGCGATAAACACATTGTAAGGATAACTTATGAACAAGACTCAACTGATTGATGTAATTGCGGACAAAGCTGACCTGTCTAAAGCACAGGCAAAAGCTGCCCTGGAATCCACCCTGGCTGCAATTACCGAGTCTCTGAAAGAAGGTGATGCTGTTCAACTGGTTGGTTTCGGTACCTTCAAAGTGAACCACCGTGCTGAGCGTACTGGCCGCAACCCGCAGACCGGTAAAGAAATCAAAATCGCTGCAGCTAACGTGCCAGCATTTGTTTCTGGCAAAGCGCTGAAAGACGCAGTTAAGTAAGACCGCGTGGCAGTGTCCAGTTTTAACGAAGGGGCTTTTAAGCCCCTTTTGTCTAACTGGCGTCGCACGCTGACGCTGGCAGGCGCGCTATTGCTCACTGCCTGCAGCCACGATTCCTCACTTCCTCCTTTCACCGCCAGCGGCTACGCCGATAACCAGGGCGCGATGCGTATCTGGCGCAAAGATGCCGGCGATGAAGTGCACCTGCTTGCCGCCTTTAGTCCGTGGCACCGCGGCGACACCTCAACCAGCGAGTACCGCTGGCAGGATGGCCAACTAACGCTTATTGAACTCAATGTATACGGTAAACCGCCGGAACATATTCGCGCCCGCTTTGACGCCCAGGGCGAGCTGAGCTTTATGCAGCGGGAAGTCGACGGGCAGAAGCAGCAGCTTTCCAGCGACCAGGTTGCGCTGTACCGCTACCGCGCACAGCAAATCCGTGAAACCAGCGATGCATTGCGTCAGGGACGGGTAGTTTTACGCCAGGGGCGCTGGCATGCCGATCGTACCGTGACTACCTGTGAAGGCCAGACCGTGAAGCCTGACCTTGATGAGCGGGCATTAGCGCATATTGAACGCCGCCAGAATCACTCCTCCGTAGAAGTGAGCGTGGCGTGGCTGGAAGCACCGGAAGGCGCTCAGCTGCTGCTGGTGGCTAACGAAAACTTCTGTACCTGGCAGCCGAGCGAAAAATCGTTCTGAGTTTTACCAGTGGTTCATGCCCATATGACCACCGCCATTACCGCGGCAGCCGCCGTAACCCATACCCGCGCCGCGAGGAACGCCTGCTTCTGCCAGGGCGATATCAAATTTTACCCGCTGCTGATCCAGCTGCTGGCTTAATGTTTCCATTTCCTTCGCCACGGCTTCAATTTTTCCGCTTTCCGGCTTCTGCGCGGTGAGCAGCGCATTGTACTCGTAGCGTTTGGACTGCAGCTGCTGGCGCAGGGCGCTGGTTTGCGCATAGTAATTGTCATGTAGCTTCTGCACGGTCGCTTGCTGTTCCTGGGTGAGCTGGCTGTATCCCTGCGCGCCCATTCCGTTATTGTAGCCCCAGTGATGTCCAGCCCAGGCCGTGTGACTGCCAAAGGTCAGTGCGGCAATCGCCGCGAAGATGAGGGATAAAGTCGGTTTCCGTTTCATGGCGTGATCTCCTGTGTGGTTTCTCTCGGTGTTGCATCTTCCATGCCAGCCTGAAAAAGCGCGTCAATACCGGCCGGCCCGCGGCAAACGTGACTCTGGCGAGTAAAAATGACCCGTTGCGGCTGGTGACAGCGAGTCATTTTTACTCGCTAAATCACCAGCGATATGTCTGAGGACAGGTTTCACGGTATGGAAAAATGGCATGATTTCTGCTGATGGATCCTTCCGATAGCGAATAAGGACACGATAAGGACCCGCCCATGCTGCGCATTACTTCATGCTTCCGGGACTCCCTGAGCTGGTTACTGACCGGCACGGTCGTCCTGTTAGTTCTCCTGTTTTCCGCGATGATCGTCCGCGATTATGGTCGGGAGACCGCCGCCGCCCGGCAAAACATCGAAGAAAAGGGGAGTGTGCTGATCCGCGCCCTGGAGTCCGGCACGCGTGTCGGCATGGGAATGCGAATGCATCACGCGCAGCTGCAGGCGTTGCTGGAGGAGATGGCCTGGCAGCCCGGTGTGCTGTGGTTCGCGGTGACCGATGAAAACGGTAAGATTATCGCCCACAGCGATCCGCAACAGGTGGATACCTCGCTGTACAGTCCTGCGCAAATGCGTGAACTCAAGGTGGGCGAACAGGAGCGCTGGCGCCGGCTTGCCGAGCCGCAACCGGCGCTGGAGATTTATCGCCAGTTCCGCCCGCTCAACCCTGCTCGTGGTCACCATATGGGAATGATGAAGCGCTGCAATAGCGCGCTGGCTCAGCCCAATGTTCCACAGGTGATTTTTATCGCCTTTGATAGCCGCGAGCTGGATGCGGCGCAGGCTCGCGGCTTGCGTAACATGATGATCATGCTGGTGGCCGCGGCGCTGGTCATCGTCGCGACGATCCTCGCTCAGTTCTGGTTCCGCCGCTACCGTCGTTCACGCCAACAGCTGCAGGAGGCGATGGCCCGCAAAGAAAAACTGATGGCCCTTGGGCATCTGGCGGCTGGCGTCGCGCATGAGATCCGCAACCCGCTCTCTTCGATTAAAGGACTGGCAAAGTATTTTGCCGAGCGTACGCCGCCGGGCGGCGAGGCGCAGGAGTTAGCGCTGGTGATGGCGAAAGAGGCCGACCGCCTGAACCGGGTCGTCAGCGAACTGCTGGAGCTGGTTCGCCCTGCCCATTTAAACTACCAGCCGGTCGATATTAACGCGCTTATCCATCACTCATTGCAGCTGGTAAGCCAGGATGCGCAGAGTCGCGGGATCGAACTGCAATTTACACCGCGCCTTGAATTAACCACGATTAAAGCCGACTCCGACCGTCTGAACCAGGTGCTGTTGAATCTGTATCTGAATGCGATGCAGGCTATTGGCCGCGACGGCGTCATTCACGTATCGGCAAGCGAAGCCGATCGGCAACGTGTGAAAATTGTCGTCAAGGATAGCGGTAAGGGGATGAGCGATGAAGAGCTGCAGGCCATCTTCACTCCTTATTTCACCACCAAGGCGGACGGCACAGGGCTGGGGCTGGCGGTGGTACAGAATATTATCGAACAACATGGCGGGACGATCCGCGCCGAAAGTCAGCCGGGAGCCGGAGCGATATTTACGCTTTGGCTACCAGTAGATGCTCAACGGAGGGAAGATGAGCAGCGATAAAGTACAGATTCTGGTTGTCGATGATGACGTCAGCCACTGCACGATTCTGCAGGCGCTACTGCGTGGCTGGGGCTATCAAGTGGCGTTAGCCCACAACGGCCTGCAGGCGCTGGAGCAGATCCATCAGCAGGTCTTCGATCTGGTGCTGTGCGATATCCGCATGGCGGAGATGGACGGTATCGCGACATTAAAAGAGATCAAAGCCTATAACCCGGCGATTCCGGTATTAATCATGACGGCATTCTCCAGCGTCGGCACGGCGGTTGAGGCTATTAAGTCCGGCGCGCTGGATTATCTGATCAAGCCACTGGATTTTGACACCCTACAGCAGACGCTGGTTCAGGCGCTGGCGCACACCCGGCAGAGCGAGAGCGATCTCAGCGCCTCGTCAGATTTACGATGGGGCATGATTGGCGAAAGCCCGGCAATGCAGGCGCTTATCAACAATATTACGCTGGTGGCGCCCTCGGACGCGACGGTGCTGATCTGCGGCGAATCGGGAACCGGTAAAGAACTGGTGGCGCGCGCCATCCACGCCTGCAGCGAGCGCCGCGACAAGCCGCTGGTGACGCTAAACTGCGCAGCGCTCAATGAGTCGCTGCTGGAATCCGAGCTGTTCGGCCATGAAAAAGGAGCTTTTACCGGCGCGGAACGGCGGCGGGAAGGGCGTTTTGTCGAGGCGGATGGCGGCACGCTGTTCCTTGATGAAATTGGCGATATCTCGCCGCTGATGCAGGTGCGTCTGCTGCGGGCGATTCAGGAACGCGAAGTGCAGCGCGTGGGCAGTAATCAGACGCTTTCTGTCGATGTGCGGCTAATCGCCGCCACCCATCGTAATCTGGCGGAGGAGGTGAGCGCCGGGCGTTTTCGCCAGGATCTCTATTACCGCCTGAATGTCGTAACTATTGATATGCCGCCGCTGCGTCAGCGGCGTGAAGATATTCCGCAACTGGCGCAGCATTTTCTTAAGCGCTACGCCGAACGCAATCGCAAAACGGTGCAGGGATTTACGCCGCAGGCGATGGACCTGTTGATTCACTACGACTGGCCGGGGAATATCCGCGAACTGGAAAATGCGGTGGAGCGGGCGGTGGTACTGCTGACCGGAGACTACATTTCCGAGCGTGAACTGCCGTTGGCGATAGCGGGCGCGCCGCTGCCGGTCACTGGCAACGATGAGGCGCTGATTCAGCCGTTAGTGGAAGTTGAAAAAGAAGTCATTCTCTCGGCGCTGGAAAAAACGGGCGGCAACAAAACTGAAGCCGCCCGTCAGTTAGGCATTACGCGTAAAACGCTTCTGGCAAAACTCAGCCGTTAGTTTTCTCACGCGCGATGGCGCGCCAGCCGATATCGTTACGGCTAAAGCTGCCGTCCCAGTGAATATCGGTCAGCAGTTCATAGGCGCGCTGCTGCGCCTGAGCCACGGTGTCACCCAGCGCGGTCACGCACAGCACGCGCCCGCCGTTGGTGACCACGCGCTGGTCGTCTGCCAGTTTGGTGCCGGCATGGAAGACTTTACCGTCTGCGGCTTCCTGCTGCGGCAGGCCGTGGATCTCATCGCCCGTGTTGTAGCTGCCCGGATAGCCACCGGCGGCAACCACGACGCCCAGCGAAGCGCGGTTATCCCACTCGGAAGTTTTCTCGTCCAGCTTGCCCGCGCAGGCGGCGAGGCACAGCTCTACCAGATCGGATTTCATGCGCAGCATGATCGGCTGGGTTTCCGGATCGCCAAAGCGACAGTTGAACTCAATAACCTTCGGATTGCCCTGCTTGTCGATCATCAGACCGGCATACAGGAAACCGGTATAGGTGTTACCTTCAGCGGCCATACCTTTAACGGTTGGCCAGATAATCCGCTCCATGGTGCGCTGATGGACTTCATCAGTAACCACCGGCGCCGGGGAGTAAGCGCCCATACCGCCGGTGTTCGGGCCGGTATCGCCGTTGCCGACGCGCTTGTGATCCTGGCTGGTGGCCATCGGCAGGACGTGCTCGCCGTCGACCATGACAATAAAGCTGGCTTCTTCGCCATCTAGGAACTCTTCAATCACGATGCGGTGGCCTGCATCGCCAAAGGCGTTACCGGCCAGCATATCTTTGACCGCCGCTTCGGCTTCCTCAAGGGTCATCGCCACGATAACGCCTTTACCTGCCGCCAGACCGTCGGCTTTGATGACGATCGGTGCGCCTTTCTCCCGCAGATAAGCCAGCGCAGGCTCAACTTCGGTGAAGTTCTGGTATTCCGCCGTCGGGATATGATGACGAGCGAGGAAATCTTTGGTGAAGGCTTTTGAACCTTCTAGCTGCGCGGCGCCTTCGGTTGGCCCGAAGATGGCGAGCCCTGCGGCACGGAATGCGTCTACTACGCCAATGACCAGTGGCGCTTCCGGACCCACGATCGTCAGATCGATTTTCTCATCCTGCGCGAAGCGTAGCAGGGCCGGAATATCGGTGACGCCGATGGCGACGTTTTGCAGCGCCGGCTCCAGCGCGGTACCCGCATTGCCCGGCGCGACATAGACGGTATCAACCAGCGGCGACTGGGCCGCTTTCCAGGCCAGCGCGTGCTCGCGCCCGCCGTTGCCGATTACTAATACTTTCATCTGCTGCTCCGTGAATTAATGGCGGAAGTGGCGCATGTCGGTGAAGATCATGGCGATACCATGTTCGTCCGCGGCGGCAATCACTTCTTCGTCGCGGATAGAACCGCCCGGTTGGATAACGCAGGTGATGCCTACCGCGGCTGCGGCATCAATACCATCGCGGAACGGGAAGAAAGCGTCAGAGGCCATGGCGGAACCTTTCACTTCCAGACCTTCGTCACCGGCTTTAATCCCGGCAATTTTCGCTGAGTAGACGCGGCTCATCTGACCGGCGCCTATACCGATGGTCATATTATCTTTGGCATAAACGATGGCGTTGGATTTGACGAATTTCGCTACTTTCCAGCAGAACAGCGCATCGCGCAGCTCTTGCTCGCTCGGCTGACGTTTGCTAACCACGCGCAGTTCGCCCGCGGTGACCATACCGAGATCGCGGTCCTGAACCAGCAAGCCGCCATTGACACGTTTGAAATCGAGACCCGCGACGCGAGCATCCCACTGGCCGCAGACCAGTACGCGGACGTTCTGCTTAGCGGCGGTGATTTTCAGCGCTTCTTCGCTAGCGGATGGCGCGATGATCACTTCGACGAACTGGCGAGAGATGATCGCCTGCGCGGTTTCAGCATCCAGCTCGCGGTTAAAGGCGATGATGCCGCCGAACGCGGAGGTTGGGTCGGTTTTGTATGCGCGATCGTAGGCGTCGAGGATCGAGTTGCTGACGGCAACGCCGCACGGGTTGGCATGCTTAACGATAACGCAGGCCGGCTCGTTAAACTCTTTCACGCACTCCAGCGCCGCATCGGTATCGGCAATATTGTTATAGGAGAGCGCTTTGCCCTGCAGCTGGGTGGCGGTAGCCACGGAGGCTTCTTTTACATTCTCTTCTATATAGAAGGCAGCCTGCTGGTGGCTGTTTTCGCCGTAGCGCATATCCTGCTTCTTAATGAAGTTCAGATTCAGGGTACGCGGGAAGCGGCCAGCGGCTTCTTTGCTTTCGCCGTGATAGGCCGGAACCATGCTACCGAAGTAGTTAGCGATCATGCTGTCGTAAGCAGCGGTGTGTTCGAAGGCTTTAATGGCGAGGTCGAAGCGGGTGTCCAGCGTGAGGGAACCTTCGTTGGCGTCCATCTCATTAATGATGGCGTCGTAGTCGCTGCTCTTAACCACGATGGCGACGTCTTTATGGTTCTTCGCCGCAGAGCGCACCATGGTCGGGCCGCCGATATCGATGTTTTCCACCGCGTCTTCCAGCGAACACCCTTCACGAGCGACGGTCTGGGCAAACGGATAAAGGTTAACGACAACCATATCGATAGGCGCGATACCGTGTTGCTGCATGATACCGTCATCCTGACCGCGACGACCGAGGATGCCGCCGTGTACTTTCGGATGCAGGGTCTTCACGCGTCCATCCATCATTTCCGGGAAACCGGTGTAGTCAGAGACTTCGGTAACCGGCAGGCCTTTATCTGCCAGCAGGCGAGCGGTGCCGCCGGTGGACAGCAGCTCTACACCACGAGCGGAAAGCGCCTGCGCGAATTCGACGATACCGGCCTTGTCAGAAACACTGAGCAGAGCGCGGCGGACTGGACGACGTTGTTGCATGGTATTAAATCCCCAGGATTTGAACATTACAGAGAGCGTTAGGTGAGTTTTTGCCTAAAAACTCACCTAACGCACCCAACCGGGCATCCGTGTCATAGCGCGGCATTGTAACGAAAACGTTTGCGCAACGCTCGCGAATTTTTATCTTTCTCTTTCAGCCGATGATTCTCTCCTTATATGGCAGTGGATGTACCGGGGTTTGAGCCCTCTTTTGCCATGCTCCTGTGGATAATTCTGTGTGTAAAAGGGTATAAAGCGGGGTTTTGCTGGGGAATGCAGCAGTCAGTCATTTTTCTGCAATTTTTCTATTGCAGGCGTTCGAGAACTCCCTATAATGCGCCTCCATCGACACGGCGGATGTGAATCACTTCACACAAACAGCCGGTTCGGTTGAAGAGAAAAATTCTGAAA
>NZ_JBEAIQ010000043.1:0-39191 GCF_040064335.1 Klebsiella sp. CN_Kp088
GGTTCTGCGCAACCCACTGCCGGGGCTTCATCAGAACGGTAGCCCGGATAAGGCGCAAGCCGCTATCCGGGGATTTCCCTGCTCGCGCTGCGCTTAGCAGGGCTACGGTTCTGCGCAACCCACTGCCGGGGCTTCATCAGAACGGTAGCCCGGATAAGGCGCAAGCCGCTATCCGGGGATTTCCCTGCTCGCGCTGCGCTTAGCAGGGCTACGGTTCTGCGCAACCCACTGCCGGGGCTTCATCAGAACGGTAGCCCGGATAAGGCGTAAGCCGCTATCCGGGGATTTCCCTGCTCGCGCTGCGCTTAGCAGGGCTACGGTTCTGCGCAACCCACTGCCGGGGCTTCATCAGAACGGTAGCCCGGATAAGGCGTAAGCCGCTATCCGGGGATTTCCCTGCTCGCGCTACGCTTAGCAGGGTTACGGTTTTGCAGAACCCACCGCCGGGCCGCGGTAATCGCCGCCGAGGGCCTTAATCAGCGTGATATCGGTGCTAAGGCGCTGGGCCTGAATATCCAGCAATAACAGCTGCTGGGCGATGGCCGGTCGCCGCGCTTCTTGTGCGGCATAGCGGCTTAACAGGCCGCGCTGGTGATGGGCGCTGGCGCTGCGGGTGGTAGCCATCGCTGCCGTCACCTTCAACTCCTGCAGCGCCACCTGCTGGTTGAGATCGTTAAGCTGACTGGAGCTTATCGCCACGTCCCGTACCGCATCCAGCACCGCCTGGTTGTACTGCTTAATCAGGATATTGCTCGCCGTACGTACCGACTTGAGATTGGCGTTCAGGCGGCCGCCATCGAATATCGGCAAATACAGCCCCGGCAGCAGGTTAATCTGCTGGAAGGACGACTTAAACAGATCGCCAACGCTCAGCGCGTTATATCCCCAGAAGGCTTTAATATCAAAATGCGGATAAAAGGCCGCTTTCGCCGCATCTACCTGGCTCATAGAAGCGGTCACATAACCACGCAGGGCCTGCAGATCCGGGCGACGCGCCAGCAATTCGAAGGAGAGTGAATCCGGCAGCGTTTCCTGCAACGCCGGCAGGGCGACCGGGTGGATCTCCGGCATACTCTGCGCGTCGGCGCCAATCAGCGCCCGCAACGTTTCACGGTACTGGGTTAGCGTGCCGCGGGCGGTAATCACCTGCTGCTGCGCGCCCAGCAGTTCCGCCTGCGCATTGGCGATATCGACGCTATCCTCCACGCCGCGCTGGGTGCGGTGTTCATGCGCCTGTACCGACAGACGCGCTATTTCTTCTAGCTGCTGCAGCAGAACGATCTTCTGGAAGGTGGCCTGCATGGCGAAGTACAGCTGCGCCACGCTGCTGGCGAGGTCCAGTTCGATACCGGCGGTTTCCGCCTGGCGAGCGTTCTTTTCGCCAATAGCCGCCGCGACGCGGGCCCGGTCGGCGCCCCATAAATCGATATTCAGCGTCGCGCCGACGCCCACGGTATTGAGCGTGTACCACGGGCCGTTTTTATCCACCGGCAGAGAATAGGAGTAGGGCCAGCTAAAGGATTTATCGGTTATACGCATCCGGTTCTGCGCCGCCACGGCGGTCGCCTGCACGCCCATTGCCGACTGCGCCAGCTCGACGGTGGATTGTGACTGTGAGATGCGTAGCCGCGCCGCCTGCATGGTCGGCGAATTTTGCAGCGCGCGGTTTACCAGCATGTTGAGCTGGGGATCGTGATACCCTTCCCACCAGCGGGCCGCCGGCCAGCCGCTATTCGCCAGGTGGATCACCTGCGCCAGCTGCGCCTGTTGCGGATTAACGATCGGCACTTCGCCAGGATCGTCCTGAATCAGCGCGCATCCTGTCAACAGGCTGATGACGAAGGCCAGCGGTGAGTAGCGCAGAAAACGTGCTGCGGCATCCATTTTTATCATGACGGTTCTGCCTGTCGCGTAAATTCAGAAGGTTTGTCTGACCAGTCCGGCAGGGTGGCCAGTAAAGCCGCCAGCGGTTCGCCGAACGGATTAGCCGGATCGACAACCAGCGGCGCGACGGGTGCCGTCGGCTGCTGACGTTCAATATCATCGGCATACGCCTGTAACTGTTCGGCGCAGCGGCTTAAGAAGGAGTCTCCCGGCGCGGCATACAGCCGGTAGCCCTCGCTAAGACGTACTATCTCCTGCGCCTGCTGCCAGGTGGCTTTGCTCGGCCAGGATTTCGCCTGCGGCCACGGATGCGCGAAAGTGCCCAGCGGCTCGGCGGCGACCCGATGCATCAGCGTTTCGCTGGTGGTCAGCGCCTGGAACAGCGGCACCATCT
This sequence comes from Klebsiella sp. CN_Kp088, assembly GCF_040064335.1. Classification (NCBI taxonomy): domain Bacteria; kingdom Pseudomonadati; phylum Pseudomonadota; class Gammaproteobacteria; order Enterobacterales; family Enterobacteriaceae; genus Klebsiella; species Klebsiella sp. CN_Kp088. The sequence goes on from NZ_JBEAIQ010000043.1 coordinate 2,279, forward strand.
GCGGCTTATCATCTTTCGCGCGCAGGAAGTCGGCTATCTGGCGATAGAGTTGCGCCAGCCGCGATTTCAGCTGTGGTGCTTCGCTATCCGGCCACAGGTAAAGATGGACGATCGATGAGACCAGTACGCCGAGCAAAATGCCGATGACCCGGTCGCGCAGTTCGGTCAGGTTGGTCAGTGGGCCAAACCAGCTGAGGAAGGCCAGCGAGAAGGTAAAGCCGATTTGGATCCCGGCGTAGGCAATACGCTCTGACCCGGCGGCAATCCACGCCGAGAGCGCCATTACCGGCAGAACCATCGCCAGCAGGCCGACGATGGACTCGGTCCATGGCTGTACAAAGACGATCAACAGCAACGCCAGCAGCGTGGCGAGCAGCGCGCCGCCGATACGCAACCAGGTTTTTTGCATCGTCGCCCCCAGCCCTGGCTGGGCGACAATCACGCAGCTCAGCATAATGGTGTGGATCCCTTGCCAGTCCGCGGCGGTATAGAAGACGTAGCACAGCAGCGTCGCCAGCAGGGTTTTCAGGGCGAAATGCAGATAAGCGGGATTGCGCCAGGCATCCGGCAGCAGCAGCGGCGACGTCTCGGCTTCACCCTGCGGCAGGTCGATGGTTTCACCGCGCGCCAGCTTCGCCAGCACATCCGCCATCTCTTGTAAAATCAGCGTATTGGCGCCGCGATCATCAATGGCCGGCGCGGAGAATGAAAACGGCGTACCCTCGTTCATCGACGGCGCCAGCGCCTGTAGCGCGGCGGCGATCTGCTGGCGCGCCGCGGCGTGATCGTCGCCCGGTTGCAGCAGCGCCGCGAGGTGATAGCAGCGCAGGGTGGTCGCCATCAGCGCCTGCCAGCGCGACGGATCGGCGGCAATTTCCGGCGCCGCAAAACGGGCCTGCTTAAACAATCCTTGCAACTGATTAAAACGCCCGGCGATCTCTTTGAAGGTCGGCGGCGCGGCGTTCTGCGACAGCACGTCGGCGACCTGCCGCTGCATCACCACCAGTTGGGCGCGGAATTGGTAGCCGGGGAAGGCCTGGCGAAAGCAGGCGTTAACCAGGAGCGTGACCAGCGTTGCGGTATTGATCGCCACCCAAAGCCACAGCAGCAGGCGCACCAGAACTTCACTTTGGCTGGTCATCGACGGGAAGGTCTGGGCATAAATCACCGCTAGCGCCACCACGAAAAACGCCAGCCCGAGTTTGCCCAGCACGCGCATCAGATACATCGCGCCAAAGAACAGGCATACCGAAGCGACCAGGCGAATCAGCGGGAAATCATAGGTCCACTTGATGATCAGCAGCACCAGCCCCAGCGCCACGCTGATGGTGACAAAAAACAGGACGCTGCCCAGCTTAATCATCAGAATGTTCGGCTGGCTGACGTAAAACACCACGATCAGCGCCACGGCGAGAAACGGGATCTGCAGGGTCATAAACAGGGTGATCAGCACTGCGCAGCTCAGCGTCAGGCGCAGGGTATAGTTGGCCCGCCCCGGCGCGTCGGCGAGCTCCCGTTGCAGAAACAACCAGAAATTATGCATGCCGGACCCTTATTTCGCCTGCAGCACGGCGCTGGCGGAGGCGCCCATGCGGAACAGTTCCGGGTCGGGATCTTTCACCGCGATTTTAACCGGGAAGCGCTGCGACACATGTACCCAGTTGATGCTCTTCTGAATCACCGGCAACCCGCCAATGACGCTACCGCCCTCCGGCAGTACGCCTGAACCAACGGAATCGACGACGCCGTCAAAGGGGCGGCTGTGGTTGGTCATCACCGTCACGGTTGCCGGCACGCCAGGCCGAACGTTTTGCAGATCGGTTTCGCGGAAGTTCGCAATCACATACCAGTGGTCGTTATCCAGCAGCGTAAAGACCGGTTTCAGGGCGGAAGCATATTGTCCGACGGTGGTTTTCAGGGCGATAACTACGCCGTTAAACGGCGCGCGAACTTCGGTGAACTCCAGGTGCAGTTCCGCCAGGGCGATTTGCGCGACGATCCCGGCGCGCTGCGCGACCATCGCATCGACGCCGGTGACCGCGGCATCAGCCTGTTTGGCCTGCAGCAGCGTGGCTTCCAGTTCTGCGCGGGCGGCTTTTTCCGCGGTGCGCGCCTGATCGAGATCTTCCTGCGCGGCGAATCCCTGCGGCACCAGCGGTTCCAGGCGGATACGGGTCGAGGTGGTCTGTTTCACCAGCGCCTTCGCACGCTCTACCGCGGCGCTCACCGATTGGGCGTTATACTGCTGGGCTTTGATGGTGCGCTGGGTCAGCATAATCTGCGCATCAAGCGCCGCCAGCCGTGATTTAGCATCGTCCAGCATCGCCTGATAGGGGCGCGGATCGATGCGGAACAGCAGATCGCCTTTCTTCACCCGCTGGTTATCGCGGATCGGCATTTCAACGATTCGCCCGCTGACTTCCGGCACCACGTCGATGGTGTCGGCGTAGACGTAGGCGTCGTTGGTTTCCGGCGAAGTCTGTAACTGCCAGATAACCACGATCAGCGCCACAATGGCGGCGAGGACGAGAGCCAACAAGGGCCATTTTTTCCGTAAAACGCTTGGGCTGGATTGAGTCATAGGTATTTAATGTGCGAAAAGAAGAAACCACAGAATAGTGGCAAATAGAAACATTAACGCCAGGTAACTTAATACCAGCGGGGAAAAGCGCGCCTGCCAGCCTTTACGGGCAATCAGGATATGACAAGGGATCAGCAGTAATGCGCCGCCTAAAAAGCAGAAGAACCAGCCGGGGAATGCTGCGCCTAATACCGGTATGGCGGGGGATAAAGAGCAACCGGAGACCGCCAAAAGAAGTAATAACAATGCCGGGCGCGCCCGTTTTACAATTTGCTTCAAAGGAAGATACCTGAATGTTCATGCCATTGAACAATTGAGCTTATTCGTTTTTGATCAAATAAACCCTCATACACCGCCTAAATTATAGCGCTGATGGTTTGCTTAGCCGAGTTATGGTTATCCTCTGATAATAGTTTAATTTCGCGTAGGTATTAAAAAGTCGCTTTATCATTAGCGAAATAATTGAAATAGGGCGTTTCTCATTTCTCCATAGTCAGCGGCTATGCCGCGAGCTATTCTTAGGTAAGTACAATAAAAATACTGAGGCAATGTCATGGATAAAGAACTACTGGAAGCGGGCTACCGGGCCTATACCGGCGAGAAGATAGATGTCTATTTCAATACCGATATCTGTCAGCACTCGGGTAACTGCGTGCGCGGCAGCGCGAAGCTGTTCAATCTGAAACGTAAACCGTGGATCATCCCCGATCAGGTGGATGTGGCCACGGTGGTCAAAGTGATCGATACCTGTCCCAGCGGCGCATTGAAGTATCGCCACAAATAAGCGAGGAAATGATGGATATTCTGGAAGGCCATAACAAGTTCTACGTTAATGACGCCGAGGGAAACCAGGTGGCGGAAATTGTCTTTGTTCCAACCGGTGAACATCTGAGCATTATTGAGCATACCGATGTCGATCCCAGCCTGAAAGGCCAGGGCGTGGGTAAACAGCTGGTCGCGAAAGTGGTCGAAAAAATGCGCCAGGAACAGCGCAAAATCATTCCGCTGTGCCCGTTTGCCAAACACGAATTCGATAACACCCGCGAGTACGACGACATTCGCGCCTGAAATACGGCGCCAGCTGTGGCTGGCGCCGTGCTGCGATTATCCGGCCAACCGGCAGGTGGCATGATCCGGTAAAAATCGCGAAATGATCTCTCCCAGATGCTCGCGAGTGACCGGTGGTGAGAACAGATACCCCTGGAAACGATCGACTCCCAGCGCTTTTAGCTGATTAAATTTCTCCAGACTATCTACCCCCTCGGCGATGCAGCGGTTCTGCGTTAACTGGCAGTAGTAGACCAGGCTTTTAATCAACACCAGCGCGTGCGGGTCGCGCTGAAAATCATTGACGATGCTCATATCCAGCTTGTAGCCGCTAAAACGCGCCGTGCGTACCGGGAACATCACGCTGCTGTGCGAGAAGCAGTCGTCGAGAAAGATGCGAAAGCCCTGCTGCTGAATATTACTCATATTCTCCACCGCTTTTCCTTGCTGCTGTAAATCGACGGTTTCAGCAAATTCCAGCACCAGTCGGTTGGCCCACTGCGGGTTCTGTAGCTGTTGCCAGGCGGTTTCCATCATACGGGCAAGATTATCGTGATAGGCGATGCAGGGAGGGATATTGACCGAAAAATAGAACTCGCCCTGATAGCGATTGATATTCTGCACCGCTTCCTGCAGGACAAAGGCGGTCAGTAATAGCCAGGCGTATTCGGAGTGAATATGCGGGAGAAATTCGCCCGGCGGCAGTACCACGCCATCTTTGCGCCAGCGGGATAAGATCTCGATGCCCTGCAGGCGTAAGCGCTCGTCGACAATCGGCTGAAAGACCGGAAAGATCTGCCGGCTGTGAATAGCATGGATAAACTCACGTTCGAAGGGGGTCAGCGCGGTCATGCCCTGACCTGTTACGCGTTTGCTTCGGCTGCCCGGAAATCGGCTCGCCAGATGCGGATGATACTCCACCATCTTGTTTAGTCCTGAGGTTCTTTGGTTGTAGAGCGTTTTCTGACTGACGCCGCGGATCTGCGCCTGGCTGGTGATGCTGTGGCCATACAGCAGGGCGAGGGTGGCGTTAAGTTCGATTTTGCTTAAGCCCGACGGCGGCTTGCCGCGCGCCAGCGCCTCAATGGCGGAAAGCTGTTGCAGGCCGGGGTAGCCGACCAGGCCGCCTTTCAACAATGCCGCCAGACGGCGGCACGGTAGATCGGAAGAGACCGCCTGCACGGCGGCCAGCAGGCGGCGGTCGCCAACCTGGTGCAGTAAGGTTTGCCACAGCCACGGCGCCGGACTGCGGCTTAAGATCACCATGGGCAAAGGTCGTTTGGCCTGGGTGAGTAACCAGGCGGCTTCGCGCAGGACGAACAGTAGCCACCAGGGATCGTCGGGCAGAAAAACCACGATTTGCCGGATGTCGGCTGGCGCAGATATCGACAACATGCTCTGCACTCGCGGCTGTAGCCATACCGGCTGGCGGCAACCGTCGTCGACCATGCGGGCTAATCCCGCCGCCGCCATGGCGCAGGGCGACAGGATGTAGTCTGTCGTCGCCTGCGGGATATCGGCTTTACTGGTAGACAAACGTCACCCCAATAATCGACTGGACGTTACCCGCCGTTACCTGACCGCTGGTGCGCGCGTAGGTGGCGGTCAGCCCGAGATTCACCGGCGAAGTGCCAACTGTACCCAGTGAGACATTGCTGTTGGCTGGAACGACGGTACCGTTGCGCGTCATCTGGACGCCAATACCCTGTGCCGGCGAAGCGGAAGCGGTATTGGTGAAAATGGAGTTGGCGCTATCGGCGGTGGTGCCGGAAAGGTAATAGCCAAGATTCTGGTTCTGCGCGCAGTGAACGGTGACCGGCACCGCCATCGAGCCCGGATAATCGGGTAGGGTCACGGTTACATCGCGGGCGGAGACATCGCAACCGCCGGTCGGCACAACGACGTCGTTATTGGCGTAAATATTCCACACGAACTGGAAGGAGTCGCCGTTGTAGTTGTTGGTTTGATGCAGGATCAACACGGCAATCAGCGATCCGGCGGTAATCGCCACCCCGCCCGCAGTGCTGACCGGAGTCAGATAGAGTACGGTCGGCCAGGGTTTATCGGTAGTCGAATCGTAGATCACCCGCGAAGTTTCCGTGGTGGTCGGGAACGGATAAGAGGTACCGTTATATTTTACGGTACCGGAAAAGCTCGACAGCACGCCGCCGTAGGCGGATCCGCGCTGTAGCGTCACATAGTCGGTAATGGTTTGCGGATAGTCGTTATGGCAGAAAATTTGCGTCGACAGGTCGACCACCAGGTTTTGCCCTACGTTAACGGCCGGGGTCAGATTGACGTATACGTTGGCCGAGCCGCCGCCGATGGGGATAGTTGCGCCGGTGGCGGTTTTACAGGCGAAGGACCAGGCGTTAATCGACCAGCCCATCAGCAGCAGGGCGGTAAACAGAGCGATGATTTTTTTCATGAACAAACTCTCCTGACTCAGGCGTAGGTATAGGTGACGCTAATCACCGCCTGAATGGTTCCCTGGGTGGCGCCGCCGTTAACCGACAGGGCCCGAACCTGCAGCGGAAAACGCGCCGACTGCGAGCTTTCGTCGACCTGCACCGACTTTTGCGCCCCGTTATTGAGCGTGGTGCCGCTGTCGTCCTGTAGTTCGAGCTGGATATTTCCTGCGGTACCCTGATTCTTGTAATAGCCGGTGCTGTCCGCGGTGCCGCTAAAGGTGGCGACGACGCGTGACGTGCCGACCGGGCAGTTGCTTAAATCCAGCGCGGTGCTGTGCCAGGCCGAAGCGGAACCCGCCGATACCAGGCTGAAGGTATAAAGATCGCCGAGGTCGACGCTGGCGTTAGTGGTGGAGACCGTACACGGCTTGGCCACCACTTTGCCGTTCACCGTGATGGTGATGTCGGCGGCCTGCAACGGGATAATGTTTAACGCCAGCGCGCCTGCCAGAAGCCATCCTGCGTAGTGTGCTTTCATCTCAGCCTCCGGTTACTGGAATTCAAGAGTAAAGGTGGCGGTGGCATAGACGTGACCGGCGGTCACCGGTACGCGGGTTGCCATCAGCCGGGCGTAAAAACCGAGGGTGTTGGTCTGCCCCGGCGTTAAGGTGGTCCAGGCGAGCGACGAAGCGGGCGCGTTGACCGGCAGCATCGTCTGCTGGCCGTTGAGGATCTGCACCGCCATGCCCGCCGCCGCGGAGGCGCCGCCGTCGATTTTTAACAGGTCGTTATTGTCGCTATCCGGGGTGCCGTTAAAGCCGACTTTGACCGCCGTCACCGAGCTGCCGCAGGGCGACAGCACGATGCGAAACGGCACCAGCGGCGTGGTCGCGCCGACGGCGTTAAACTGCTTCGCGGCGTTATCCATCAGATCGACGGTAAACTCTTTCGATTCGGTGGCGACCGCGCAGGCGTTGTCGCGCACGTAGCCGCTGATGGTGATGGTGCTGTCCGCCGCAAAGGCGTTGGCGCAGACGAGCGTCAGGATGGCGCCAAACAGGTTAAGTGGTTTTTTCATCATCATGCGTTCCTTAACGGCACTCTGCCGATAGCTGGCTCAGCGCCTGCCGCTGACTCTCTTCCGGCAGGCGGTAGCTGGCCATACAGCTGGCGTCCGCGCCTTCGCCCCATTTCACCTGTACGCTGCCGGCGAGCGGCATCCCGCTCAGGTAGACCTGGCCGTTATCGGCCACGATACTGCCGCTCTGATTGCTGCCCGAGGTGACCATCGCGCCAAACGGCACCGGTTTGCCGTTATGGGTCAACGTCATTAGTAACTTGACCCCGACGTGGGCTTTGAAGTCCGCCCGCACGATAGCGCCGTGGGTAGGGACAACGCTGACCACCGCGTCATCGAGATCGACGTTATCGGCAAGGGTATTGGTATCCAGCGCCACCCGGTTTTCGCGATATTCGGTGGCGTAAGGCAGCACCGCATAGCCGCGCCAGTCGGTACGCACCCCGGTCTGGTTTTCCACTTTGACATCACCGGCGCCGGGCGCTTTCACCAGCACCACCGTGTCATTCAGCGGCTGGCTCAGGGTCACGCCGTTGGCGTGGGCCAGCACACCGCCGCTGACTCCGTAGTAGAGCTGTTTGAAACCGTCGCTGCGGCTGTAGCCGACGTTGGCGTTGCCGTAGCCGCCGCGATAGTTCAGCGCCGCATAGCCGGTGCCGCTGCTATCGCCTTCGCCGCCGCTGGCGTAGCCGGTCTGCACGCTATAGCTCAGGTTATTGTCTTCCAGCAGGGTGCCGTAAAGTCCCGCCAGATTGGTTATCCGACCATCAAGATCGTGCGACATGCTGTAGCTGGCGCTGGCGTGCCGCCATACCGATTTGCTGTCGGAACGCAGCCAGTGGCTGAACGGAATATTGACGTTGACCGCCAGCATCTGGTCGCGGCCCTGCTGCCAGGCGTTTTTGGTCAGGCTGTAGCTCAGCGTCCAGTTGATGTCGTCCACCGCCGCGTTGAGCCCGGCCTGCAGTTGCTGGTCCGCTTTGCCGGTTGACCAGTAGGTCTGATGGCTGCCGCTCAGATAGAGCGTGGCGGTACGCCCCAACTGCTGGGTGACGCTTAGCTGCACTTTGCCGCGCTTGTTGTAGGCGAGGTTGTAGTAATCGGTGAATTTCGGCTTCACCTGGATTACGCCATCCTGGGTCTCTACGTCGTAACCGCTCATCCGGCGGTAGGTAGTATCGGCAAAGCTGTAATAACCTTTAGTAGAGTAGCGATAGCCCACCAGCTGGATATTGGTGCCGACATCGCTCAGCGACTTGTTATAGAGGAAGCGAATTGACTGCCCCTGATGATCGCTGTCGTCGGGTAGGGTGGCATTGGCCTGGGTGACATCCAGCGACACGGCGCCGAAATCGCCCATATTTTTCCCCACGCCGAGATTAAAGGCGCGGTAGCGGTCGGCGAGCTGCGTACCGCCATACAGCGTCCAGCCCGCAGGCAGACCGTGTAACACGGTACTCTGAAAGAACTTCGGCTCTTCTTGCTGATCGTTGCCGCTGCGATATTCGCCAGCGGTCAGCGCGTACCGGGTGTGCCCTTCGCGCTGCAGTACCGGCACCGTTGACCACGGCACGCTGAAGACCTGGCTGGTGCCGTCGTTTTCTTTAATCGTCACCTGCAGATCGCCGCCGTTGCCTGCGGCATAGAGATCGTTAATGGTGAACGGGCCCGGCGGGACCGTGCTCTGGTAAATCTCATAGCCGTTTTGTTTGATCGACACCTGCGCGGTGCCGCGGGCGATGCCGTGGATCACCGGCGCAAAGCCCTTCTGGCTATCCGGCAGCATGTTGTCATCGCTCGCCAGCTGGGCGCCGCGGAAGTTTATGCCGTCGAAAATATCGCCGTTGGTGTAGCTATCGCCGAGGGTCAGGCGCGAGCGTAGCGGTGTGATGTCGCGCTCAAGCCAGGTGTTGACGTGTTGCCATTTGTTCTCATTGCTGGAACTGCTGCCGCCGCTGCTGTAGCTCCAGGTGGTGTTATCACGCAGCCGCCAGGCACCGAGATTGAGGCCGCTTTGCAGGTTTAAATAAGCGTAGTTGCTGCTGCCGCCGGTATCGTTATGGACGTTGTTACCGGTGAAGTTGTAGTTCAGCAGCCCAGCGTTGATGCCGTCATCCCACATTTCTGGCGGAATATAGCCGCGCGCGCGGTTGCCCATAAAAGCCTGCGGCACGGTGAGGTACAGGCGCTGCTGGCCGACATCGAAGCGCGTCGTGGCATCAGTGATAAGTTCGGTCAGCGGCACGCAGGCGTCGGCGGCGAGGGCGCTCATCCCGTTCACCGCCGCGGTATTGACCCCCATGCCCGCCAGTTGGCCGCGGGTCAGGCACGGGCTTAGACCATGGCCTTTTTCGCCGCGGTTAAAAGTGACATCGCGAGTGGTCATAAAGCCGTCGTTAAGGTAAATATCGACGCGGTAGGTGCCGGGCGGCACCTCTTGCCCGTTTTCGAAACCGGAAAGATCGGCCACCGCCGCAGGGTCGTCAGCTAAAAAACGCGGGTTAAAATAGAGTTCAGCCTGCGCGTAGCCCGCCTGCAGGACAAAACAGAGCGCCACGGGGAGTTTCGCCATGGCCAAAATAGCGCGTGGGCGGAGCCTCGCGCTGCGGGAACCAAAACGGTCCTGTCCATATTTGAGATGTGACATAGTCCCTCCGGTCTCAATTCGCCCGGCTGTCAGTTCTTATTGTTATGCGCGGTTTGGCCCGCCCGGCGGGCCAAACCTGTATTAACGCAGCACGCCAGTCATTTTTGGGGTCAGCGCGCCGTAATCATTAATCGTGCGATAAGTAATGTTGCTACCGGCATCCGGCGGCAGCTTGACGGAGGTTTTACCCATTGGCGGCACCAGCGCGTTTTCCAGCACCCGGGTGCCGGCGTTAAGTTCGGTGACGGTCAGGTAATAAGGGGTAGGGTTAGTCAACGTTAACGACGAACCGCTGCGGCTAAAGCTCAGTTTTTCCGCCGCCTGATCCGGCGGTAGCGCCAGCTTCGCCGGGCGGTAATAGAGCTTGATGCGGCTGATAATCGCCAGCTGCAGGGTGTTGTCGGTCAGTTTGGATTTATCCATCGACGGGATGGCTTTCACGTTAATCCAGAACAGGCTTTCGCGATCCTGCGGCAGTTGTTTATTGGTGGCGTCAATGATGCGCAGGGTATTCTCTTTTTTGCCCTGCATGGCGAACAGCGGCGGCGTAATCACGAAGCGGCCATCTTTGCCGCCGTCGGCGTTTTCCACCCACGACTGAATCAGATAGGTGCTGCTGTCATCATTATTGGTCACCCCTAACTGCACCTGTTTTTGCCCGGCCGGATAGATAACCCGCGTGGCGCCTAGCGCAACGCCGGCCTGAGCCCAGGCGGAATAACCGCTTGCGGCTATCATCAATAATCCCGCCAGTAGTCCGCGCGTCATCCCCAGTCTCTTTTTCACGTTTACCCCTTTTGTACTCACCGTTGTTTCCTGTTTCCGGCATATTTGCTGGTTAATTACTGATAGGTCAGAGAGAACCAAACTTGCGCGTTTGCCGCTCCCCCGGTGACCTGATTGCCGGTCGCCCGATATTTGGCTACAAAATGCAGCGTGGTGGGGCCGGTATACAGCCGCCGCCAGGCGCCCGGCGGGCTATTCAGCGGAATCAATTGATCTTCGTTATCAAATAACGCGATGCCGACGCCGGTGGCGATACCCGGTCCTTCGCCAACCGAGAGCACATCCGGATTTTTGCCATCGGCCACGCCGCGAAAAGACACGCCGACATGCTGGCTGACTGCGGTGCTGCAATCCTGAAGGTGAATATCGAATGGCACCGGGTTGGCATCTTCCCCGGCTGAATGAAAGCGATTACTGCTGATCTGCCCCATATTGACGGTCATCTGCTGGTCGCCGGCTTCAACACGGCAGGACTCAGCGATGATGACGCCTTGAAAACGCATGTTTCCCCCAGCCACCGTGACGTTCCAGTGGTTGCCGGCCAGCACCAGCGGCGGAAACAGAAACATCAGCAGACCTGTCTTCACTCCTTGCATCGTTATCACCCCAATCCCGTAGTGGATAACGGGCCATCCTGGCCCGGAATGCTTCCCTGTCTGATGTTTGAATTACTCGTATTGCACTTTGAAGGTGGCGTCTGCGTTAGCAGTACCGGCAGTAGCCGCGCCAGTGGCGTAGTAACGCGCCTGGAAAGGAATGATGTTGGTGCCGTCGTTCAGCGTGGTGGCCGCGCTGAAGGTAGCGCCATCCAGGCCCAGCGGAGTGCCGGTTTTGTCGAGGATCTGTACGCCGACGTTGGTCGCGCCGCCAGCAGCGGAGCTCTGCAGAGCCAGAACGCTGGTGTTGGTGCTGTCAACCGCGGTACCAGAGAAAGCGACAGAGGCTTTGGTGGCGACAGAGGTATCACAGTCGTCTAACTGAATGTTGAAACCTACAGCGGAGCTGGTGCTGCCCGCGGTAGCCAGTTTTGCCGAACGAACCTGGCCTAACTGAACGGTCTGGTCGATAGAACCGGCATCGACTGCACAGGCTGCGTTGACGATTTCTCCTTTAAAATGCACTGTTCCGCCATTTACCGTGGTGGTATCGGCCAGGGCCGCCGCGGAGCTCAGGGACAGAGCTGACAGGACAACGATTGCCAGTGTTTTGATTTTCATGCTGTTTTCCTTTAAACAAAATCGATATTACGAACCAAAAATGGCAGTCGTCTTGCCTTCCAGGCATTCCATAAATCAGCCGAATGGTGCGACTGCCGGTTCTGCACAGTTTTTGCCCCTACTGATGAGTCAATTGGGGCCATTTTGACTCATCAGGATTTATGGCTTTTATTTTGTTAAGGTTGGTTGTATTTTGGATTTATATACTTCTAATGGTTTGTTTTATGGATTTAAAAGCTATGACTTTGCCGTGAATGGAAAAACGGCGTACTTGACTTCGATAGCGAAAAGCGGGCGAATGCGAGATAGTCTGACGAGGATAAGTAAAGAAAGGTCGTTGGAGAATTCAATGTAAATCAATTAGATATAATTTTTTTTGATGAAATATGCACTTGTCAGTTGCAAAAGATTACAAAACATTTTTATGATATAGACAGTTTGGCCCCAATTGACTTGTTCGATATTAAAAATTTTCCTTTTTATCAATCGGTTATCCTATTTCTTCCGCGCTTGTAAATTTTCCTCTAACAGATTGTTTCTTTCCCAAATCCCGGCAAAACGCGCTGCATTACTGGCGGTATAACGGACAGTATGACGAATATTACGATGTCCGAGATAATCTTGTATCAAACGGGTATCAGCTCCTCTTTCCGCCAGTTCATAGCCGCAGGCATGACGCAGCATATGCGGATGCGTATGCGTCACGGTTCCCGCTTCTTCCCCGGCGGCGCGGATAATGCGATAGGCCTGTTGTCGTGAAAGCGGGGTGCCGCGGCGCGAGATAAATAGAGCGTCGCTTTTGCCTGCTGCCTTCCAGCCGGCCCGTTGCTGTGTCCAGCGTTCTATCGCTTCGCGTTCATCAAAACGCAGCGGATGTACGGTAGAGAAACCGTTCTTTAAGCGGCGAACATTGATGCGTCCTTCGTTAAGGTCGAGATCGCGATAGTGCAGATCGAGTAATTCGCTGATACGCATCCCGTGGCGAAACGCCAGCAGGATCAGACAGTAATCCCGTTCGCCGGTTGGGCCGTGCTGGGCCGCCTGCATCATTGCCTGAACTTCTTTGGCGGTGAGAAAACGACGTCGGTTCACAATTTTGAGCTCCTGAATTTAAGTTTACTCGCAAGGAACAGCCTGAGAAAAAATCTCAGGATGCATAAAAAATAATCTGAATGGAAAGCCCGTATTATTTGAGAGGGATAAAGACCAACAGGTATCACATTACATTTACACATGTATATCCGTCATACTTCAAGCTGCAGGTGTGTTGGCTGCGCGCGTTCACCCCAGTCACATAGTTATCTATGCTCCTGGGGATTCACGCTCTTGCCGCCTTCCTGCAACTTGAATTATTTAGGATATATAAATTATCGCTACGCGATAATTCTTATTTTTATCTATTTTATTCTTTACCACAATAGAGCTGTGCCAGGTCGCGGGCAGGTGCATAAAATAGCAAGGAAAAAAGTTAATGCCAGCTATTTATTGAACGGAAAACATGTGCTGAAAGGATTAATTTAACAATAAATAACGAACTAATATCCTGATGAATTACAGGTGCATAGGAACGTTTTTTTTCATGTTCTAAATAAGAACTTTTAAGAACAATAAACATATTTAACGTATGGTTAATTTTTATTAATGTTTCGCAAGAAAAAATCTATATATGAGGAAAGCTGCAATTTATCGCAGCCTAAACAGAGCAAATTTGCAACAGTCTTGCCGGGGATGGCGGGCAGGGGCTGGCAGTAAGAGGGGAACCGACAACGAAACGCCATCCGTGGCGTAAGGCTACCTTACTGGAAAAGCGAGATTCTTTGCTTCTCGCGGGAATTATCCCAGATACCATAAAAGCGCCCGGCGTTACTGGCCGTGTACCAGACGGTATGGCGAATGTTGCGGTGGCCGAGATAATCCTGGATAAGTCGCGTATCAATGCCCATATTAGCCAGCGCAAAGCCGCAGGAGTGGCGTAACATGTGCGGGTGAATTTCCAGCGGTAATCCTGCCTGATCGCCGGAGGCGGAAATGATCTGGTAAAACTGTTGGCGCGACAGAGGATTACCCTTACGCGATAAAAATAACCACTCGCTGGTGGATTGTGGATATTCATCACGAATATCCAGCCAGCGCTTTAGCGCCTGGATCTCTTTATTCAGCAATGGATGAGTGGTTGAGAAACCTTTTTTTAATCGATGGATGTAAATACATTTTGAACGCAAGTCAATATCTGAAATTCGCAGGCGACAAATTTCGCTGGCACGAAAGCCATGAATAAAACAAAGTAATGTCAGGCAATAATTACGAGCTGCATGAGGTCCGCTATTGGCAGCATTGAGTAATGACTCGATTTCATTCTGAGTCAGGAAGTTCCTTTTTTTAATGTCACTATTATTCTTCATTATGTTCCCTTTCTTTTGCAGGCGTACATTACTATCCCATAGGCTCTGGCTGGCCTATTACAGGATCCGAAGATAGGTTGCGCATTTTATGAATAAGCATGATGCGGATCGCTTTTACTATCCCTCAGGTAACAAGGACTTTATCGCGGCAAAGCTGCGCGAAATCCTGTGGATATAATGAAGTGGCTTCATCGCCCGCAAGCTGTACGCAGGCGAATTCCTGATGCGAAGCGCTCAGGCATTTGATGTACATCGGTTTTCCTGGAGGTTTACACGTCCTGTTCATCCTTTCTCCTCTTGAGTATGCGCGCTTACAGCAAGGTCATAGACTACCGGTTGATAAACTGAGTCCTGGCTGGATAACGCTGCAAACCGTTATCCATGAGGATAATTGCCTCAATAAACAGGTTGGCGTTGCGTAAATGTTTTGCCATACAAAATAGCGTAAGACACCTGATAGCATTCACCGCAACACTACAACAGCGATTAAACCATACTGCAAAAATCGTAGAGAGAATAGCGTTAATAAATGTGCAGACGTTTCAAAGAGAGATTTTACTTATTATCGAGCAGTCGGAATTTTCCGCTCGCGTAATCAGTTAATGAGAGACTTAATCGGAGTTTTTAGGAAGCTTTAAGAAGTTATTGCGAAGCGCAATTTCTGCTGTAACCGCTTATGATTTATAGGAAATTTATCTCTGTTTGTATCAGAAAATAACTGCCCGGGCTTGTCAGGCTCAACAACGTAATAGTGACCAGAGAGCCCGGATTATATTTGTTGATGAAGCCGTATGGCGCTAATCAACTTCCCCAGTAAGCGCCACGGCTTACGAATTATCTTAACTGCTGGTAAAACAGGATAATCGCAATGGCAATCATGATAAGCCCTGAAACCATGCTCACTCCTTTCGCCGACTGTGGGCGGGCCGCCAGTACCGCCCGCGACCCATAGCCGACCAACAGATAAATTAGCGTACAGGTCATCAGGTGCATCGCACCCAGCGCCGACATCTGCAGCGCCAGCGGCCAACTGCCGTGCGGATCGGTAAACTGCGGCAGCAGGGCGAGGAACAACAGAAAGACTTTTGGATTAAGGCCGCTAATGCATAGTCCCTTCACCGCCCACGCATTCCAGCTGCCAGCCGATTGTTGCGCCGCGCCCGGCGCCGCCGGATGGCGTAATATCATGACCCCGAGCCACAATAAATAGGCCGCGCCCGCCAGGGTGATCGCCGATAGCGCCAGTGGATGACCGGCGATTAACACCCCGACGCCGGCGACGACGATAATCGTTGCCAGCAGATGTCCTGACATCAGCCCCATCACCGCCGGAACGACGCGACGGCCGTTGATACCGGCGCTGATGGCATAGGCCCAGTCAGCACCGGGGGTAATAATCAACAGGAACGAGACTATCCAGAAGCTGGCGATCAGGCTTATTTCCATCAGCAACGCTCCACAACGATATTAGACATCACACACTCGCAAAATTAGGTTATCGTGTGAGAAAGAATATCGACATAGAAGCGAAATGAGCTTTCAATGTTATGTCATAATCCGGCGATAAAAGAGAAAATCTTCCAAATGGATAGCATAGATCGAAAAATTCTTGCTGAGCTGCAGGCCGATGGTCGTCTGTCGATAACTGAACTGGCGGAGCGGGTGAATTTGAGCCTCTCTCCCTGCCACCGGCGACTACGAGCGCTGGAGCAAGAGGGGGTGATCACCGGCTATCGCGCCAATCTCGACCCGGGAAAAATGGGGTTCAATTTTCTGGCTATCGTTTTCGCCACGTTAAAAGAGGGCGATAAAAAAGCGGTCAGCGCTTTTGAGGAGGCGGTGGCGGAGATCCCGCAGGTTGTGCTGGCGCAACGATTGTTTGGCGATCCGGACTATCTGATGCACGTCGTCACCCGGGATCTTCCTGCGTTTCAGAAACTCTATGATGACAAACTGTCGGCGATGCCCGGCGTGCAGCATTTACGCTCGACGCTGGTGATGAAAACCGTGGTGCAGGATCGCCCTTTCCCCCTGGAGACGTTAAACGCTTCCCGCTAATGCCCTGCTGCCAGGGCATTGTAGAATGGCGAATTACCACTTTTCATCACGCGCGTCGCGGCGGCCTTCGCGCCGATTTTCACGCTTATCTTCGCGACAGCGCATATTGCTCTTATCGTCATTTCTCACGCATTCACGTTTTTCTTCACGTCCACTCTGGCGCGCATCCTGACGGATATCGCGAGCATCCTGGCGTTTTTCCGCGCGGTAGGTGGCGTGCGCGGTGAGGGTCGGCAGCAACAGGGCGGCGGTAAGCAGAGGCAGGATTATTTTTTTCATTGTCGGAACCTTAAATATAAAAATAAATCACGGAAGGTTATAATTGTGGTTCGTAATCTTATGTAAATCGATACAAAATGTGCTGAACTCTCTTTTTTTTAGTTTATTATTAAACAAGCCCGGCAAGTTCTCATTTTATTATTCTCGTTGCTACGTATTTTAGCTTATTACGCTAAAGAGATTACGAATATAGCATCAGGGCTCAGTCGCTTTAAGTATTTGCCTTGATTTTTATCAACGTTCCTTATTCATCCGGTTGTGGCGGATATTTGGCCGTGCGATGCTCGCGGCGTGAGATTTTTCTCAGTCCCCGCGAAGTTAAATGGAATTGTTAATAAAAGGAATATTATATGAAGCGTTCAGTTATTGCTGCTGCAGTATTTTCAACCGTGCTGATGAGTGTTAATGCTTTTGCCGCGGCGCCAAGTGAAGAGCAGGGCGAGTTAGTTATTATTGGTAATGTTATTAATTCTTCCTGTCGTTTTGAAACCGATTATAGCAGTACGATTCAACTGGCTGATGTTGACGCTACCCGTTTTGCCGGCATGTCAGCCGGTGAAGTCTTATCCGGCAATTTCGCTACCAGTAGCGATCCATTAACTATCGTTTGCCCGGAAGGCACGGTATTGAAATCGATTGATATTAGCGGCGGGACCTATACTACCGGCGGCGTACTTAATCCTATCGCAACTACAACGTCTGCTAATGGTGTCGGTTTTAAATTAAGACTCGGATCCGCGGATATTAATGAAAATACCATATATGACGTCAATAATTTGCCGGGTGCGGTGACTTCTTTGGGCAATGGTGTTTATCAAATGAACTTTTCGGCGCAATACGCCCGAATTAATGCCGCCACACCGGTAACCGCCGGTGAAGTCCGCTCGGTGTTAACGATTGCCGTCTCTGCGGAGTAAGGAACTGTGCCGGCGCTTCGCCGGCTATTATTGTGCTAAGGGTGTGGTGCTATGAAACGGATTTTATTAGCAGGTTTATTTATCGCTATGCAGCCCGCGCATGCCGGAGTGGTGATTTTCGGTACCCGGGTGGTTTATCCGGCTGAGAAACAAGAAGTGGTCGTACAGTTGATGAATCATGGCGCCCGCTCTTCACTGGTGCAGTCGTGGATTGACGATGGCAATACTTCATTGCCGCCGGAAAAAATCAACGTGCCTTTCCTGCTGTCGCCGCCGGTGGCGCGCATAACGGGTAACTCCGGTCAGCAGCTGCGAATTAAAAAGTTAGCCAACAAACTTCCGGCGAACAAAGAGTCGCTGTTTTATCTCAACGTACTCGATATTCCTCCGAATACACCAGGAAGTGAGGGGGCGAATACGCTGCGGTTTGCCATGCAAAACCGCATTAAGCTTTTTTATCGCCCTAAAGGTATCGCGGCGGTAAATAAAGATACGTTTAAAAGTATTTCGTTATCTTCGCGCAAAAACGCTCTGCATATTGCCAATGGTTCGGCAAATTGGTTGACGATTACTGAAATTAAACTCAGTAACGTTAAAGTCAATGAGCGCAGCGTTATGCTTGCGCCGTTATCCAGTCAGGATGTCTTTTTAAAAAATAATCTCGCCCGCCAGTATTCGCTAACGATGATTGATGATAATGGAAACTTTATTAGCGACAGGCTCAATGTAAAATAATAAATAATGGAGTTGGCCATGTTAAGGATGACGCCGCTTTCCTCAATGATATTGTTGGTTTTATTATCCGGTCAGCTGCAGGCCGCTGAAGAGACTTTTGATACCAATTTCATGATCGGCGGAATGAAAGGTGAAAAATCATCAAGCTTTCACTTTGCGGATAATCAACCACTGCCCGGTGAATATGAATTAGATATTTACGTCAATAAACAATGGCGTGGTAAATATCCAATCGTAGTCGCCAGTAATCCGGATGATACCTGCCTGTCATCGGCATTATTACATCAGTTGGGAATCAAAGCGGATAGCGCGCCGTTGGCAAAAGATAACCAGTGCATGACGCTTAAATCCGCGGTGCGGAGCGGCAGTTATACGTTTAATATCAATATTTTTCAGCTTGATTTAGAAATTCCGCAGGCCTACGTTCTGGATCTTGAGCGCGGCTACGTCGCGCCGGAAAGTTGGGACCGAGGCGTTAACGCGCTCTATACCTCTTATTATCTGAGCCAGTATTACAGCGACTATAAAGATAGTGGCAATAACAAAAGCACTTACGCCCGCTTCAACAGCGGGCTGAACCTGTTGAGCTGGCAGTTGCACTCTGATGCCACCTACAGTAAAGCCGATAGCGGCGGCGGCGACTGGAAAAGCAACACCCTGTATCTGGAGCGCAGCTTTGCGCCGATTTTAGGCACCTTGCGCGCGGGCGACATGTATACCTCAGCGGATATTTTCGATGCGGTACGCTTTCGCGGCGTTCGTCTGTTCCGCGACATGCAAATGTTGCCAAACTCAAAACAGAACTTTACGCCAATCGTGCAGGGGATTGCCCAGAGCAACGCGCTGGTAACCATCGAGCAGAACGGCTTCACCGTCTATCAGAAAGAGGTGCCGCCGGGGCCATTTGCGATTGCCGATTTACAACTCGCCGGCGGCGGGGCGGATCTCGATGTCACTATCCGGGAAGCCGACGGCTCGGTAACCACCTACCTGGTGCCTTATTCCTCGGTACCCAATATGTTGCAGCCGGGGGTGTCTAAATATGACATTGCCGCCGGGCGCAGCCATATTGAAGGCGCCAGCAATCAGGAAGACTTTATGCAGGCCAGCTATCAATATGGCCTGAACAATCTGCTGACCCTGTATGGCGGTACCATGCTCGGTACCGACTATCAGGCTTTTACTATGGGAACCGGGTGGAATACCCATCTCGGCGCGGTGTCCGTTGACGGTACCTGGGCGCGCAGCGATCAGGATAACGGTACTTTTGAAGGGCAAAGTTATCAGATTGCCTACAACAAATACCTCACCCAGACTAAAACGCGCTTCGGTATGGCGGCTTATCGCTATTCAACCAGCGACTATCGCACCTTTAACGATCATGTCTGGGCGAAGAACCGTAATAGTTATCACCATGATGATAATGACGTTTACAACATTGATGATTATTACCGTTATGATTTTGGCCGTAAAAATAGCTTATCCGCCAATATTAGCCAGTCGCTGCCGGAAGGATTAGGGTCTTTCTCACTGAGTGCTTTATGGCGTGATTACTGGGGAAAAAGCGGCAGTAATAAAGATTATCAACTGAGTTACACCAATAACTGGCAGCGGGTTTCCTGGACCATTTCGGCCAGCCAGACCTATGACGAGGATCATCATGAAGATAAGCGCTTTAACCTCTTCATTTCGATTCCGCTGATCTGGGGAGAGAGCGATAGCGTGCTGGCGCGTCGCCTGACGCTGTCGAATTCGACGACCTTCGATAACGACGGTTTTGCCTCCAATAACACCGGCATCAGCGGTACGGGCGGCCAGCGCGACCAGTTTGACTATGGCGTGAACCTAAGCCGGCAGCAGCAAAACCATGAAACCACCGCCGGCGGCAACCTTACCTGGAACGCGCCGCTGGCGACGCTGAGCGGCAGCTACAGCCAGTCGTCGAAATATACCCAGGCCAGCGGCAGCCTGTCTGGCGGGGTGGTGGCCTGGTCCGGCGGCGTCAATTTCGCTAACCAGCTATCGGAAACCTTCGCCATTATTCAGGCGCCGGGTCTGGAAAATGCTTACGTCAATGGTCAGAAATATCGCACCACCAACGCGCAGGGAACGGTCATTTTCGACCATGTCTTGCCCTATCGCGAAAGTTCGTTGCTGCTGAATACCGCCAATACGCAGAGCAAAACCGAGTTGATTGGCAACCGGAAAGCGGTGGCTCCGTACCGCGGCGCGGTGGTGCTGGCGCGTTTCGATACCGACCAGCGTCAACCCTGGCTTATTCACGCCGAACGCCCGGACGGTACGCCGCTGAAATTTGGCTATGAAATTGAAGATAACGACGGACAGAATGTCGGCGTCGTCGGCCAGGGCAGCATGCTGTATATCCGCACCGATAACGTTCCGCCGTCGATTACCATCGCGGTCGATAAGCAGCAGGGCCATTACTGCACCATTACATTTAAACATACCATTGATGAAGGTAAGACCTATGTCTGCCGCTAAAAGGACGATTTTCATGAAATGGATAATTTTGCTGGTATTAAGCTTATGCTCTTTTTTAGCGCGGGCGGGGAACTGTGAATTAACGCCGAGCATCCCTCCGGCGTCGATTGAGGCTAGCGGCAACTACACTTTTAAACCGCTGGCTGCCAACGGGGAGCTCAATTTACGTGATAGTTCACTTCAGGCTAACGCATTCAGCTTTCGCTGCCCCAGTAACTCAAATATTACGGTCTCGGTCAGTCTGCAATCGCCACCACAAACCTCCTACTATGTTGAAGTAGGCAGTAAGATCTATGAGATTAATTTCTCCTTCGACCAGACAAAAATGGAATCGTTGGGAAACGGAAAAATTGTTGAAAACCAAGTATATAATTTGGCAGATATGTTTAATAGTTTGGTCGGCATACGCTATGAGATTAAAGAAGGTAGCGCTAACGGGCAGCGTGTTACTCCCGGTGTGCCTTTCCAGATGCGTTACGGTATAGTTTTGAAATATTGTAAGAATAATGAATGTCATAACGTTAACATCAATTACACCTTTAACGTCACCCTGCAGGTAAATATCATGACCTGTGGTTTTAACGTCCCGAACCGCCTCATTAATATGGGCGATTACAGCTACTTCGATATTAAAGAAGACAAAGCGCAATATCGCCTGGAACGCGTTGATATCGACTGTAGCCGGGACGAGTCGGCGGTATTTGAACTGACGCCGGGTAAAATTGATTACTACTTTGTCGCCGCCTCCGGCTTTGCCGGCACCAGCAAAATATTGAAGAATGACGAGCAGGATGCCGCCACCGGCGCCGGCGAAGTCGGTTTTCATCTGCGCGATAGCCAGGGCGCGGAACTCCAGTACGGTAGCGGTTTCCTCTACCACTCCAGTGAGGATGCCCGACATGGCGATAGCAACCCGATCTATCTGCAAATCAAGCCGATGAAATATGGCGAGAATATCCGCGGCGGCACGATTAAAAGCCGGGTTATTATCGTCATCAACAATAACTAGCCGTCCGCGCCGCGCGCCTTCCTTTACGCGCGGCATGCCTGGGTTAGGTGGTCGCGACCGCTTCAGGTCGCGGCTGCGGCTGGCGAATACTTATCAGCGCTACCAGCGCCAATAGCGCAAAGGCCAGCAGCATCAGCGCAATGGGGATATAGCTATCCCACATCATTAAAAAAGCTACCGCCAGCATCGGGCTAATACCACCGGAAATCACCGCCCCAATCTCATGCCCCAGCGCCAGCCCGGTGTAGCGTACCTCCACCGGAAACAGATCCACCATCAGACACGGCTGCGCGGCAATCATCGCGCCATGACACAATGGCAATGCCAACAGCATGGCGAGCAGCATCGCCGGGAAGGTGTGCATATTCAGCAGCCAGAAGAAGGGGAAGGCGACCAGCGCCATGCCTATCACGCCGATATAGTAAAGCCGCTTACGGCCAATGCGATCGGAAAGCCATCCCCAGCCGAGAATCGTGGCGATCTCCACCGTCATGGCGATGGTGACCGCCGCGATCAGGTCGCGGGTGTCGATGCCGATATGTTTGCAATAGACCACTGAAAACGTGAAGAAGATATACACCGCGCCGTTTTCCGCCAGCCGCAGGCCGATAGCCTGTAATATCGCTCGTGGATGATTTTTGAAGGCGCTGAGCACCGGTAAATGATGGGCCTCATTTTTGCTGTCGTTTTCTGCTTTGCGCGCCACGAATTCCGCGTTTTCCTGGATGTTACGGCGAATATAGACGCCCACCAGAAAGATAAAAAGGCTGAGCAAAAATGGAATACGCCACGCCCACGACATCACCTCTTCCTGCGGCAGCAGCTGCACCAGATAGAATGCCAGCGAAGAAAGAACAAACCCGCCGCAGACCCCCACCTGGCTCCAGGCGGTGTAGTACCCTTTCTGGCTTTCCGGCGCATTTTCGCTCAGCATCAACACCCCGCCGCCCCATTCGCCGCCGGAAGCCACGCCCTGCACAAAGCGCAGCGTAATCAAGGCGATTGGCGCCAATACGCCGATATGGGCGTAGGTTGGCAGCAGACCAATTAAGAACGTACTGGCGCCCATCAGCGTCAGGGTGATGATAAGCGTCATTTTGCGACTGTAGCGATCGCCGAGATGGCCGAATATCACGCCGCCGAGGGGGCGGGCGATAAAGCCGATGGCGAAGCCGGAAAAGGCTAAAAATGAACCGAGCAGCGGGTCATTCGTGGCCGGGAAAAACAGCGGCCCGAAGACCAGCGCCGCCGCGGTGCCATACAGGAAAAAATCGTACCATTCCAGCGAGTTGCCGAGAAAAGACCCGATGATTAATTTGCGCATAGGTTGCGCCGGGGGGACCGTTGTACCGCTCACAGCTCCAGACATAAGGTTAACTCCAGTGCAGGTGAATCAGGCGGCGCCTGCTGGCGCCGGGCGATGGGTCGGCAGGGTTTTTATGGTTATGATGAAACTTAACGGCACGACGCCATGCTAAGGGTATGGAACTGGCGATTAAACCAGACCAGCCCGTCGCTGGGGTTGCCGAAGCGGATCTGTTTGACCTCGCAATAAAATACGCTGTGGCTGCCCACTTCATGGCTGTCGGCAATGACGCAGTCGCAGTTCGCCACGGCGGAAGCCAGCGCCGGCGAACCGGTCTCCAGCGCCAGCCATTCGTCGTGCAGGAAGCGTTCTTCAGAGCGGATTTGGCCGTTGGCGAAAATCCCGGACAATTGCTGATGCTGTCCGGAGAGCACGTTAACGCACAGCACGCCGTTGTGCTGGAATTTGCCGTGTGCGAAGGACGAGCGGTTCATGCATACCAGCAGCGTCGGCGGCGAATCCGTCACGCTACACACCGCCGAGGCGGTAAAGCCGAAGCGGCCCGCCGGGCCATCGGTGGTAATGATGGTGATCGCGCTGCCCAGTTGCGCCATGGCATTACGAAAATCAGATGTCAGGTTCATAGTAATACCCGTTATTTCAGTTTGACGTATTCGAAGCCTTCAATAACCAGCCGCGGGGTTTTGGCCCGCGAACAGCACAGCAGGATCTGGTCGTTATCTTCGCGTTCTTCTTCGGTTAAATACTCGTCGCGGTGGTCAGGTTCGCCGCTGCAAACGTTGGCGAGGCAGGTGCCGCAGACGCCCTGTTGGCAGGAGACTTTCACTTTGATGCCGGCCTTTTGCAGCGCGGCGACGATGGTCTCGTTTTCACCGACGGTGACGCTCAGATTGAGTTCCGGAACCGCAACCTCAAAGCTGCCGCCGCTGGTTTCTACCTCGCGGTTGAAATACTCCTGATGCAGCCGATCCGCGCTGAAACCGCACCCCTGAGCCGTTTCGTTAATCCACGCCATAAAACCTTCCGGGCCGCAAACGTACAGGTGGCCGGCGGCGGCGTGAGGCGTCAGGAGTTCCTGAGGGCGGAGCCTGCCGTTTTCATCGCTGATATGCAGCTGAACCTGAGCGCTAAAGTGGCAATCCGCCAGTTCGGCCAGAAACGCCATTCCCTCACGGCTGTGGCCGCAGTAGTGCACTTCGAAGGATTTCCCGGCGCGAAATAGCGTATCTGCCATCGCCAGCATCGGCGTGATGCCAATGCCGCCGCCGATCAGAATGCTATGAGGCGCCGACATCTCCAGCGCGAACAGGTTGCGCGGGTGGCTAATTTGCACCTCGTCGCCGGGCTGTAAAGCATGCGCCGCCAGCGAACCGCCGCGCGAGGCGCGATCTTTGAGGATCCCCAACCGATAACGCTGCGGGTGATGGGCGCTGCCGCACAGCGAATACTGGCGCACGATGCCATCGCCAAGATGCAAATCGATATGCGCCCCGGCGCTAAACGAGGGCAGGGGAGCGCCGTCCGGCGAGGCCAGCGTCAGGACTACCACCTCGGCTCCCTGAATTTCGCGTTCTGTGACGCGTACCGTCAATGTTTCAGCCATAGTTTTTCTCCACCCGCGAAGGGCTTAACGCATATAAATGCCGCCGTTGATATCCCAGGTCGCGCCGGTGATAAAGGTGGCGGAGGGCGCCGCCAGCAGTTCTACCGCGCGGGCGACCAGCAGCGGATCGCCAAGCCGCTTCATCGGGATCATCTCCAGCAGCGCCGGCATTTTCTCTTCCGGCACCGCGGCGCGAACGGAAGGTAGATCCAGCGGCCCCGGCGCAATCGCGTTGACGCTCACCCCGGCGTTGCTCAGGGCGCGGGCGAAGACTTTGGTCAGCGTAATAATGCCGCCCTTGGAGGCTGCATAGTGGGCGCCGGAGGCGGTACCGCCGTTTTGCCCGGCCAGCGACGCGAGGTTAATAATGCTGCCCTGCTGGCGCTGGCTGAAATAGCGGCCGATGGTCTGGCAGCCGACGAAGGTACCGCGCAGGTTGGTACTGGTGACGCGATCGAATTCTTCTACGTCGATCTCCATGATCGGCGTGGTCAGGGTTAAGGCGGCGTTGTTGACCAGCACATCGAGTTCGCCGAAACGTGCGCGGATCTGCGTCAGCGCGTCGCTGAACTGTTGCGGCTGGCGAATATCCAGCGCCAGCGGCAGCAGCCGCTGCTGGCTGGGATCGATCTCCTGCGCGCTGCGGGTGACCGTATCGAGATTGAGGTCGGCCATCGCCACCTGATAGCCCTGTTGCCAGAGATGGCGGCTGATAACCAGCCCGAGGCCGTTGGCCGCGCCGGTAATAAGTACGCTACGTGTCATAAAGTCCTCACAGGATGTAGCCAATGCTATGCAGGTAATCGTCGCCGTTAATCAGGCGTACGACCTTTTGCAGGATGCGGAAACTGTCGCCCTCCGGCGCCAGCATCCAGGTGACGTCAGCGGCGTAGTGCTGTTCATTGCCCTTGCGGTACTCGTAAAGGAATTGGGCGCAGCGTACTTCGACGACCTTATCGCTGGCGCTGAGCAGGCGATAACGGCCGCTCATGCGGATAGTGCGCGCGCGCGGGGTGGTGGAGATCGATTCGCCGCTGTATAAACGCTGCACGCGTTTTTCCCGCATCTCGTGGTTGTCGTAGGCGTAGTTGAGCACGTTGGCGAAATCGGTGGTCTGCTGATCGATGGGAATGATGTACATTCCCTCAGCGCGCCACAGCGCCAGCCATTCACGGAATTCGCCTTGATCGAGCAGGTCCGCTTCCAGGTTAATAAACTGAATGGCGGCGTTGAGGATAGGTGGTGTGTTCATTATTGCCCCCGGTTATCAGCGGTCATGTACTTTTTCCATTGTTGATAGGCGGCGCGCATGCCGGTTTCGGCGCTGACGTCGCTGCGCAGGCCGTCGGCGGTGCGGACTTCGCCGGGCAGGCCGCGGTTGAGCATGATCCACAGATCGTCGCCCGCGCCGCCGCCGCGCTGCACCCGCTCCCAGGCCTCTGAATCATCGGGGGTGCCGAAGCCCATCGGCCCCTGGAAGTGTTCGTGCAGCCGCAGGCGCGCCTGGTTGGCGATCGCCGGGCCATCTTTCATGGTCAGCACCATGTGATGAATTTCCGTCTCTTTTACCGATATCGGCTGCAGCACGCGGAAGAAGGCCATTGAACAGGCGACATTGGGGAACAGGTTAAGGTTAAAACCGCTACCGCCGACCGCGCGTACGATGCGCCGCACCTGCTGCTCGTCGTGGCCTTCCTCGCGCAGGGCCTGGGCCAGCTCGCTAAAGCGTTCCGGGATTGGCGCATCGAGATTGGCTTCCAGATCGATAAGCTCGGGGATCATCACCATCACGCTGTGGCCATTGCCGAGATCTTCCACGAAACCTTTGCCGTCGACGAAGTTGAGCATCTCTTCGGTCTGTTTATCGACCGAGCTTAAAAACGACTTATGAACGATCGGGAAGTGATAGCCGTCGGTGGTATTTTCCAGCTGGATTTTCCAGTTGCCGGGAAAGCGAAAACGGTGCGCGGTGGTGGCCTGCAGCGCGTAGCCAGCCCCCTGTTTCATGAACAGATCCATCCATTTCATCGCCGGGCCGAGGAAGTCGGTCAGTGGCTCAATGTCGTGGTTGAAGCTGGCGAAAATCATTCCGGCGTAGCTTTCAACGCGCAGGCGCACCATGCCGAGCTCAGATTTGTTCAGCGTATCGCCGTAGCTCTCTGGATGCGGTACCCCGCGCAGCGCGCCGTCGAGGCCATAGCCCCAGCCGTGATACGGGCAGGTAAAACCGTTCGTTTTCCCGCTGCGATGTTCGCAGACGGTGGCGGCGCGGTGGCGGCAGCGGTTGAGCAGCACGTTGATATTGCCTTTGCGATCGCGCACGACGATCACCGGTTGGGTACCCACCATCGAGGATTTATAGCTGCCGGCGTCAGGGATTTCGCTCTCGTGGGCGACCCATACCCAGGTACGGTTAAAAATGTTGTCGATTTCGAGGTCGAAAATTTCCTCGGAAGTATAGAGACAGGTATGGACCCGGTCGCTTTGCACCAGTGCCGCCAGCGTTTCGGCGGTATGGCTGGTATCGATATTTTTTACCGGAATACATTCAGACATTGTCACTCTCCACATATCTCTTTTAATGATCATCAGGCACCGGTAAATCGGCGAGCGAATGCCAGTCATCTACCGGGCGGCTAAATAAATTACGGGTGGTAAAATGATGAATTAACCACTGTTGATCTTGTTTAATAAATTCAATGACGAGCTCCGCGCTATTTAAATGCGAGCCGCCGCGGCGAAACGTTGAAGCTTGCAGCATTTTCCAGCGGCCGACCGCGCGGTTATTTTCGTCGACGCGAATATGCTCGGCCGTTAAATAATGTACGTTGATGGCGAAGTGTGACGGCTCGCTAATATAAGCGTTCATCATCCCGACGATCGCCGCTCTGCCGCAGTGGCGCCCGAGCTTGTGTTGATATAATTCGCCGATACCTTCCCAAATAGCCGTTTCGCTAAATAGCGCGCCAATTTGCCGGGCGGTATCCGGATGCGTCAGGTCATCACAGAGATGCATATACTGGCTGATGGCGTTTCGGATTTGCACTACGGCTTCCAGCTTTTCCAGGCGTTGCAGCATTTCTTCATTCATTGCCGGCTCCGTATAACTCATAAATAGCCTGGCTGCGGCGAGTGGCCGAAGAACATATTGCCGGCGTTGATGTATGTCAGCTCGCCCATAAAGGCGTGCTGGGTGATGACCATGGAGTCGCGGGCATAGCGCTGAAGCGGGCTGCGCATCGATATGCCCGGCATCCCGGCCAGTTTCAGCGCGCGGGTGGTAACCGAAGCAGAGACGCGGGTAATGTGGGTGGAAGAGAGGCGCATGGCGTTAATCCGCTCTTCTCCCGGTTCATCGCCGCGCAGAATCGCTTGCCAGACATCGTCGATGGCGTCGTAGAACCAGCAGCGCGCCGAACGAAGATCCGCTTCGCAGTGAGCGATTTCCATCTGCGCGAATTGGCGATCCGCCAGGCACGGCGCGCCGGTGACCGAGCTCTGGCGTTCGGCAATGGCGTAAATTTCCGATAACGCCGCGCGGGCGATACCCAGTGCGACCACCGACAGCACCTGAGTAGCCAGCGACAGTACCGGATAGCGATACAGAGGGCCTTCGAGGTTAAGTTCGCCGCCGCGAATAAAGGTCCATTCCTGCGGCACGAAGGCATTATTCAGCACTACGTCATGGCTGCCGGTACCGGAGAGGCCGACCGTATTCCAGACCGGATCGATGGTGAACTCCCCGGCGGGTAGCACCGCGATGCGCGGCAGCGGACGATCGCTGCCGTCATCGGTCAGAATGCCCACGCCGATAAGTTCGGCGCCGCTGCAGCCGCTGGCGAAGCTCCAGCGCCCGCTGACGCGGTAGCCGCCATCCTGAGTCGTCGCTTTTTGCGGCGGGAAGATCCCGCCGGCAAAGACAATATCCGGCCCGTGGCGGTAAAGCTCATCGAGACTGCTCGGCGGCAGGCCGCCAAGATAAAACGGATTCATGCCGAAACTCGCCACCCAGCCGGCAGATCCGTCCGCCGTTGAGAGCGTTTCAATTAACTGACAAAACTCCGCAGGTGATATTTCATCGCCGCCGTAGCGTTTTGGCACCAGCGCGCGATAAACACCGATCTTTTTAAAGCGGGAAATAATATCCGCCGGGATATATTTCTGCTGCTCGAACTCCTCGCTGCGCTTTTTAATATCTGCGAGTAATTCGGCAAACTCTATTGTCGTGGCGTGCAGGGTCTTTTCCGCACGCGAAGTTGCAGAGGGGTTTAACATGCGATTTAGCCTCTTCCAGTTAATGAAAGTACGGTTTTATTATTTTAATTTTTCCAGCAAATATTCAGCGTAATTAAGTAAATCAAACTCTTTATTTTTATTGGCGACTAATTGCAGAGCCACCGGGCGATGATTAATTTCGCCAAGCGGAAGGCTCAGGGCCGGGTGGCCGCTTAAATTAAATGGGCGCACCAGGCGAGTCAGGTTGACCACCTTGAGCGGATCCGCCGCTTCTTCCAGCGTTGGCGGGCATTCCGGCAGGGTCGGCAGCAGAATCAGCGGGGTTTTCGCCAGTTGGGCATCCACCGCGGCGCTAAATTGCTGACGCACGCTTTCCGCAGCCTGCCGCTGCTGAGGGCCGATCTCCGCGCCGGCGCGGATCCGCTGGGCGACGTCCGGCGCCAGGTTCGGCGCGTTGATGATGCTGTGAAACGCCAGCCAGTTTTCCTGGCTTATCACCGTAAGCCCGGCCTGATGCGCCTCGTTGAACCCCGGTAGTTCAGCGCGAGTCCATGCCAGCCCCGCCTGCTGCAGACGTGAGACGATCAGTTGCTCAATTTCCGGCGTTGCCGTGCCCGCCAGATAACTTATCGCGGGAGCTGCCCGGCGCGCAGGAGGCGCTGATTCCCCCAGCGCTTTTGCCAGCGCCTGACGCAATGTGGCGATATCGCGGGCGAACAGGCCGACGCAGTCGAGCGAACTTTCCGTCGGCATGACGCCAGCGCGGCTCAGACGGCCAAAGCTCGGCTTCAGGCCAGCCACGCCGCAGCAGGCCGCGGGCATTCGCACCGAGCCGCCGGTATCGGTGCCGACGGCGAAGTCGACTTCACCGGCCGCGACCACGGCGGCGGAGCCGCTGGACGAACCGCCGGGGATTAACTGCGGATAATGCGGATTGCGCGGCGTACCGCTATGCGGGTTGATGCCGGTGACGCCAAAGGCCAGCTCGTGTAGGGTGGTTTTGCCGCGCAGCTGGCAGCCGTTATCCAGCAGCGCCTCGACTACGGCGGCATGGCGAACGGCAGGAGGCGCATCCTGCAATACCGGGCTGCCGGCGCGGGTCGGAAAACCGGCAATATCGAGACTGTCTTTAACCGCAAACGTCAGCTCGCCTTCGCCAAGGGTGAAGCGCGAGATAAACCCGGATTCTGCTTTTTCTGCCTCTGTACGATGTTCAGTAACCATGTTTCACATCTCCGTGAGGGGGATAATTACCGCGCAAAATGACTAAAAAACGACCCGCTGGCGTTTGAGGTAATCTTGTCAGTAAAACTTGAAATTTCAAGTAATTTGTCACCTGTTTTTTACATCGTAATTGACGATAAGATGATGCTATGAAAGAGAGGTTGTTTTTTAACTCATTGATTTAAATCATTAAACATTGGTGTTTAAATTTTAATCTCTTGAAGGGCGTCACAAAAATAAATGAAAAATATAAGTTAAAAAAATGATAAAAAAGTGTGCGAAAAACGCAGGGGAGGGCAAAACAAAATGAATAACCATTTATAGTAAATGGTTATTTTCGCAGAGGATCAGTCATCGAGGTTGTGCAGAATGAGCGCCAGCACCTGATTCATCTTTTTTTCCTGCGCCGGGGTGACGCCCTTGAAGGCTTTAGCAAACACGGTTTCCGCTAATGCCCGGGCTTCGGCAACCTTGGCTTCACCGGCGGCGGTGAGTTCCGCTACGGTGACCCGGCCATCGCTGACGCTAACGTGGGTCGTGAGCAGGCCATCATCGCGCAGACGGCCAACAATTTTGGTCACCGTCGGCATCTTACTAACGGCATATTCGGTGATCCGCGAAATACTGGCGCGGTGGTATTGGTGCACCAGCATCAGTACGCGGAAGCGGGAAAGGTCGATGTCGATTTTTTTGAGCTCGATTTCCATTAATTGGGTATAACGGGCGTAAACGTTAACCACCCAGAAGAAGGGGAACTCTTCTTTATGAAAGCGGCTTTCGTGGCTCTCTGGCGGGGTCGAAGAGTGAGTCTTATCCACAAGCATCTCCTTGCCTGACGACGATAGAATGTGCAGATGGTATGCGCATTTAGCGGTTATTGCAAAACGCAGTACTGCGAAAACCATGCGCTATGATGCCGGGAGGATGGCCTCTTTGTTAGCCGCGCGTTGTTCATCGTAGCAACCGCCTGTCGCCGGAGGTCACTCATTCTCCAGCAGACGCATAAATACCCGTAGCGCTTCGTCTAACTGCTGAAGTTGGGGGGCGGAAAGCCCCGCCAGCAGTTGTTGCTCATTCGCCACGTGGGTGGCAACCGCCTCATCGATCAGCGCTCGTCCCTCTGGCGTTAACGCGACCAGCATGCTGCGGGCATCCTGAGGATTTGCTAAGCGGGTAATCAACCCTCGTTTTTCCAGCGCCTTGAGGCGATGGGTCATCGTGCCGGAGGTAATCATCAGTGTCGAAAAGAGCTGGGTCGGCGACAGCACGAATGGCTCGCCGGCGCGGCGTAGCGTCGCCAGCATGTCGAACTCCCAACGTACCAGCCCATGTTTAACAAACGCCGCCTCCACCCGCGGCTCCAGCAGCATGGCGCAGCGCTTGAGGCGGCCAATCGGCCCCATTGGGCTGCAATCCAGATCCGGGCGCTCGCGCTGCCATTGGGCGAGAATGCGGTCAACGGCATCCGTTGGCGGTAATTTGTCCATGCGTGCTCACTTGTCTTGATGTCAAGATATTTATCGATACATACTTGCTGCACAATTTAACTTGATATGAAGATAAAATCATGGCCTTTTTTACTCGTCATCTGACGGTCGATCTGCTGCTGACCGCGCTGGCTCCCGCCATCTGGGGAACCACTTATATCGTCACTTCGCAATTCTTGCCGCCGGACCGTCCTTTTATCGCCGCGCTGTTGCGCGTGTTGCCCGCCGGGATTGCGTTGTTACTGTGGAGCCGCCAGTTTCCGCAGCGCCGTGAGTGGTGGAAGCTGATCATTACCGGAATATTAAATATCGGCGCCTTTCAGGCGCTGCTGTTTATCGCCGCCTACCGCTTGCCCGGCGGGCTGGCGGCGGTGATCGGCGCGATTCAGCCGCTGCTGGTGATGCTGCTGGCCTGGTGCGTGGATCGCCAGCGTTCGCCGTGGCTGGCGGTGGTTTCCGCCTGCGCCGGGATCATCGGTATGGCGATGTTGCTGCTTTCTCCGCGCACGGTGCTGGATTCGTTAGGTATCGGCGCCGCTTTTCTTGGCGCCGTCAGTATGGCGCTGGGCACCTGGCTGTCGCGGCGCTGGGCGCTATCGTTGCCGGTTGTGGCGATGACCGGCTGGCAATTGTTGATAGGCGGGATCGTGTTACTGCCCATCGCGCTGCTGGTGGACCCGCCGTTGCTCAACATCACCCCATTACAGGCGGCAGGTTATGTCTGGCTGTGTGTGGCCGGAGCGATGCTGGCGTATGGATTATGGTTCCGCGGTATCAGCCGATTGTCGCCGGTGGCGGTATCGGCAATGAGCCTGCTAAGTCCGGTGACGGCGGTACTGCTGGGATGGATCTTTCTCGGGCAGAAAATTGAGGGGATGGCCCTGGCGGGCCTTATTGTGGTACTGGCGAGTGTGCTCTCTATTCAGCGCGCGCTGGCGAAACGTTGACGTGAAAAAGCCCCATAAAGGGGCTCGACATTGCCGTGTTTTTTTACGTGGCGGGAGCCAGACCAGCCGTCCTGAGACGACCTGTCCGGCAGCTCCCTCTGCGACCATTCGGTTATTTAGACAGTTCCGCCGTCATGTGTACCTGATTACCGGTATAGGCTTCGGTAATGTGGTAAGAGGCGCCCTGATCTTTAGCGATAGCAGCGATTTTTGCTTCTGCGTTGTCCAGGGTATCAGAGGTCACGCTCACCGGGTGAGCCGCGAAGCTTGCGAAAGAAACCAGAGACAGCATACCAGCAGCAGCAAGTAATTTTACGTTTTTCATGGTGTTTATCCTTTTAACTTTTATGGTGGAAAGCGTTGTGCTTTCGATGGGTTTATAATAAGTCCGCTAACTATAACGTACGTTGCAAAAAGTGCGATTTAGATCACATTTTTATGACGGTTTGATGACTGTAAATGGGATTTTTATTGAAAAAAACTTTGAAAACAGAATGTTATATCTCATCTTCGAGAGTGCTAATTTCCGTTGACCCGCGTTTAAGCCTCAACAGAATTTCGCCTGGTATTGATTGTGTGAATGGTTTGGTGGTTTTTTGGCTTGTTGTGACCGCGATACTTCGCCCGCTGGCGAAGCATTGCTAACCATCGGCGCGCTACAGTGCGGCTTCATTCATTGCTGGAGGAAAAAACCATGATTGCGGTACTCTTTGAAGCACAGGTCACGCCAGCGCAGCAGGAACGATACCTCGCGCTGGCGGCACAATTGAAACCGCTGCTGGAAACCATCGACGGCTTTATCGCCATCGAGCGTTTTCAAAGCCTCAGTGCGCCGGGAAAGATTTTGTCGCTGTCGTGGTGGCGGGACGAACAGTCGGTTGCAGCCTGGAAGCACAATATTTGTCATCAGGCGGCGCAGCGGGAAGGGCGGGAGTCTATCTTTGCTGATTATCAGATTCGCGTGGCACAGGTATTGCGTGAATACCAGATGCAGAGTTCGCATTCTGCGTAACCAATATTAAGCGGAGGCAGTATGTTGCACCCTGCGGTTGTCATTGATGATGACGAAGCGCTGGCCGTCGCGATGGCGGCGGTTGCCTCGGCGATGGCTGACCCTTCACGAGTGAAAATACTCTGCGCGCTAATGGATGGCCGGGCATGGACGGCGACTGAGCTCTCCGGCGCGGCGGATATTTCGCCGTCGACCGCCAGCGCTCACCTTAGCCGTCTGGTCAACAGTCGCTTACTGATCTGCCTGGCGCAAGGGCGACATCGCTACTATCGGCTGGCGGGCGGCGATGTCGCCGGATTGCTGGAAAATATGATGACCATGGCGGGCAAAAGCGCAGTGCCGCTGACCACGCGAACGCCGGGAACGCTGCGTATGGCGCGTACCTGCTACGATCATCTGGCGGGTGAAGTGGCCGTCGCCATCTATGATTTTCTGCAGCAGCAAGCGTGGCTCACGGCAAATGGCACCGCGCTTACCGCGGCGGGGGAGGCGCATTTCGCCCGCTTAGGTATTACGTGCGATAGCGGATCCCGCCGCAAAGTATGCTGCGCCTGCCTCGACTGGAGCGAGCGCCGTTTTCATCTGGGCGGTGCCGCGGGCGCTGCCCTGCTGCAGTGGGGCGTGCAAAAAGGTTGGTTTATGCCGGTCCCGGGCTATCGCGAAGTGACAATCAGCGAGCCTGGGAAGCGAGCGCTGCGTCAGCACTTTGGCCTGGCGCTGTAGACCCGGCGACAGGATAGCCGTTCAGCAGTGATTCATATTGACGATTTGCTTATGCATCACCTGCGAGCTATTCATTCCCAGCTTTTTCATAATGTGAATGCGGTGGCTGTGTACCGTCTTATGATCGATATTCAGCAGCGAGGCAATTCGCTTGTTGTTATTGCAGGCGATAATAAGTTCCAGTACCTGCAGCTCTCTGGCGGTCAGCTTTCGCTGCGTGCGCAAATACCGGGTCTGCGGAGTTTCATCCTGCGTTCTGGTAATTGCCGAAAATGCGTCTAAAGAAGATTTTTCCGTCAGGATTAACAGGTTTTCCAGATCGATTAATTCCCGGCACAGATTGGCGATATCGCTTTTTACCATCAATACCAACAGTGTACAGCGCGAGAAATGAAAGCGCAGTTTGTTGAGTAATACGACCGTATCGGCGGCGGATATATCCTTGTGGATCATATTGAAGATCACCGTCTCAGCCAGGGGCGCGACGCCCCCTTGCACGATGTCCTGATAACTGGCCTGGGTGATATCCTGGTGAATATCGCTCAGATAATCATGAATAGATTGGCCAATGATATTGTCGTCAGTGTACAGCAAGATATTGTTCAAGGGCATTAAACTCTCTTCTTACGCTTGGCTTCCAGAATCAAATCGATCAGCGTTTTTTCTATTTTCTTCCTGTCATCGCTGCGGCGGAACTTAAACTGGCAGGAAATCTGATAGTAGTTTTCCGGACTCTTTTCTTCGCTATCCAGCGTGACCATCGCCACGTTCTTGATAATCAGATCAACGGTGATTTCGCCATATTCAGCCAGAGACAGAATGGCGTTTTTCAGCGTTGAGTTGTTGGCAAGGAATTTCAGATTTGGACTTTGCGCAATCAGCGCGCAGCCACCATCTGAAATATCTTTGATATCAAAAGCATAGTTTTCGCCATTTTTATGGCGCCCATGACAAAAGAAATCATTCTCATCGCGTAAACGAAATCGCGGATCTCGTCGTCTTTGTACAACCTGGATGCATTCCGGTAACGCAAATGCCACCTTATTGCTATTCTCCGCGCCGCCAGCGGAATTCTTCTGCCGCTGGGAGGTGAACTCGATCTTTCCTGAATCACTATGCAGAATAAATTTGAATTTATTCCCCGCAGGGATTTTGCTATCGCTCTGGATATGGAATTCGGCAAAATCTACACGCGCAATCTGAGTACTGATGCTTTTGTTATTAAAGAAAATTTCTATCTCTGTTTGCTTTCTCTGTTCCTCTCTGAAAATAGCAATGATTTCATACTTACTGGTTTTTATCGTTCCCTCTATCATGGGTAATCCTTGTTGAATCGTTACTGTGCATAGTTAATTTTTTTTACAGCAATAGCGACATACTGATTATGTTAACCAGATGTTTTTGTGAACGTTCGATGATATTGACTATCTTTGTAGCCAAATTGATTTGTATAAACGTCGAAGCCGATATTGTTTTTTCCTGTAATCAAGAGTGTTAACAAAAACCATGGAACAATACAAACGACAACAGCCTCCCAATTAGGAGGCCTAAGAAATAACGTAACTCAATGCAATTTATAAGGTTATTTCCTCGACGAGGAATCAGCATAACCCGATTTGTAGGATATATAGTGCCAGCAGAGATGGCCTAATTCCAGCTTAATATTAAGGGGATAGCCCTTCACGGCAAACGCCGTAAAGGGGGGAGTTGACGCCATCAACCGCTGATGCTATCCAGCTTCGCCAGTGCTCCGGCGGGGAGGGTAAGCGTTGCAGCGGCGAGATTTTCCCGTAAATGCGCCACCGATGAGGTGCCCGGAATCAGCAAAATATTCGGCGAGCGCTGCAGTAACCACGCCAGCGCCACCTGCATCGGCGTGGCGTCGAGCATGGCGGCAACCTCGTTAAGCTCTTGCGCCTGTAGCGGCGTAAAACCGCCCAGCGGGAAGAACGGCACGTAGGCGATGTTTTGCTGCGCCAGCGCGTCGATTAACGCGTCGTCACCGCGGTTAGCGATGTTGTACTGGTTTTGCACGCAGACGATGGGCGTCAGCTTCTGCGCATCGGCAACCTGTCTGGCGGTGACGTTACTCAGACCGATGTGACGTATCAGACCGCGGGCTTTTAGTTCCAGTAAGGTCGTTAGCGGTTCCTCCAGCGAACCCTCCACCGGGCCGTGGGTGCCGAGCATGCTGCGCAGATTGACCACCTCCAGCCTCTCCAGGCCGAGGTTACGCAGGTTATCTTCGACGGCCTGGGTGAGTTCCGCCGGCGACATCGCCGGTAGCCAATTGCCTTTCTCATCGCGGCGGGCGCTGACCTTGGTGACGATACACAAGTCGTCGCTATAGGGATGCAGCGCCTGACGAATCAGCTGATTGGTGATATGCGGGCCGTAGAAATCTGAGGTATCGATATGATTCACCCCGGCGGCGACGGCTTCTTGCAGAACGCGAATGGCGGCGTCGGGATCTTTTGGCGGCCCGAACACGCCGGGGCCGGCGAGCTGCATGGCGCCGTATCCAAGCCGGTAAACCTGACGGTCGCCTAAGGTCATGACCCCGGATAATGTTACGCTGGACATAATGACTCCCTCCGATGATAGGCAAGGAGTAAGTGTAATCCCGTCAGGGAGAAGCGATGGGCGAGAATGTTGGCAGAACGTGGGGCGAGGCGGTAGGGGGGG
>NZ_JBEAIQ010000002.1:0-26136 GCF_040064335.1 Klebsiella sp. CN_Kp088
ACGATGGTCTGCGTTTCGCAATCCGTGAAGGCGGCCGTACCGTTGGCGCGGGCGTTGTAGCTAAAGTTCTGGGCTAATTCGTTAGCTTTGAATTAAAAAGGGCGCTTCGGCGCCCTTTTTGCTGTCTATGATTTGGTGATAAGCCGCGATGGTATAAATATTCATAAAGTGCGCCGCCAGGGATAATTAATAAACAGTCTATTGTAATCATAACTATTCTCATTTAAACTTTGTGCATAAATTGAACGGGAGTTTATATGTACGTTTGTTTGTGCAATGGCGTAAGCGATAAAAAAATCCGTCAGGTTGTGCGTCAATTTCAACCGCAATCTTTTCAACAATTACGCAAGTTTATTCCCGTTGGAAATCAATGTGGTAAGTGCGTCCGCGCGGCACGTGAAGTGATGGAAGATGAATTAACCAGCATGCCGGAATTCAAAGAAATCGCCTGATCGCGACTCTTCTCTTTTTGACATCCTTATAGCCCGGACTACGCTTCAATAAGTGGAAGCGGAGGGACTTTATAATGAAAGGTGATGTCAAAATCATAAGTTATCTCAATAAATTATTGGGAAACGAACTGGTTGCTATTAACCAGTATTTTCTTCATGCAAGAATGTTCAAGAACTGGGGCCTGATGCGCCTCAACGATATTGAATATCATGAATCTATCGATGAGATGAAACACGCCGATAAGTACATCGAGCGTATTTTGTTTCTTGAAGGGCTGCCTAACCTGCAGGATCTTGGCAAACTTGGCATCGGTGAGGATGTCGAAGAGATGCTGCACTCTGACTTACGGCTGGAGCTCGAAGGCGCGCAAAACCTGCGTGAGGCAATCGCCTATGCCGACAGCGTTCATGATTATGTCAGTCGCGATATGATGATTGAAATCCTTGCCGATGAGGAAGGCCATATTGACTGGCTGGAAACCGAGTTAGATCTGATCGGCAAAATCGGTCTGCAAAATTACCTTCAATCGCAGATCAAAGTGTCAGACTAGCGAACGTCTGCCACCCGCACCAAAAACCCGCTGCAGTCAGAAATGGCCCAAACGGCAGCGGGTTGTTCAAACCCCATCGTTGTTGCTTACTCCTCCTGAACAACGCCAATATCACCCATGCCATCCCGGCAAGCAGCGATGCGGCCAACACCAGTTGCGGCAACCTCTGCCAGCCGTGCCAGGCGCCGAGGGCGGCAAGATATTTAATGTCGCCGTATCCTAATCCCTCATAGCCGCGAAACACCCTATATAGCCAGTAGAGCAGGGCAAAAATGAGATAGCCTGCAATTGCCCCCCAGACGGCATCCTCTAGCCGCTGCGGCGCCAGACACAGGTAAAAAACAAAACCGCTCCACAGCAGGGGACAGGTGAGGCTGTCAGGAAGAAGACCGCGAAGCAGGTCCTGCCGGCATAACGCCAGGGTTAATCCACAATAACAAACTAAGAAGGGGAGGACGGTAAGCATGGAACACTCCTGTTCGGGGATAATGCGCTCACTTTGCTTATCGTCGCGCGTTAGCGCAAAGCGCATTTGTGCAAGATGGATGGCTGCTTCCTGACTTATTTATCGTGTTATTGCATTGCCGAGCGCCTGGGCGAGAAGACGCGCAAATTGTGGTGATGATTTTCTAATCAGCACTTGCGTCGCGCCTGAATTTGCGTATAATGCGCGGGCCTGTCAAAATTGACGGCCGGTTCGATATGAGCCCTGGTAGCGCAGTTTGCTACCTAACAATGTTCCCAATCGGGGAACTCTGTAAGAACGGTTACACTCTCCCATCAATCGTAATGGGTATGAGGAGTAATCATTTCGTCTATAAAATAATTGGAGCTCTGGTCTCATGCAGAACCAAAGAATCCGTATCCGCCTTAAAGCGTTTGATCATCGTCTGATCGATCAATCAACCGCGGAAATCGTCGAGACTGCTAAGCGCACTGGTGCGCAAGTCCGTGGTCCGATCCCGCTGCCGACCCGCAAAGAGCGTTTCACCGTTCTGATCTCTCCGCACGTCAACAAAGATGCGCGTGATCAGTACGAGATTCGTACTCACAAGCGTCTGGTTGACATCGTTGAGCCAACTGAAAAAACCGTTGATGCTCTGATGCGTCTGGACCTGGCTGCCGGTGTAGACGTGCAGATCAGCCTGGGTTAATCAGGTCATCGAGCGATTGAGAGGTTGATACAATGATTGGTTTAGTCGGTAAAAAAGTGGGTATGACCCGCATCTTCACTGAAGATGGCGTCTCTATCCCAGTAACCGTTATCGAAGTTGAAGCAAACCGCGTTACTCAGG
This sequence comes from Klebsiella sp. CN_Kp088, assembly GCF_040064335.1. Lineage (NCBI taxonomy): Bacteria > Pseudomonadati > Pseudomonadota > Gammaproteobacteria > Enterobacterales > Enterobacteriaceae > Klebsiella > Klebsiella sp. CN_Kp088. The sequence continues at coordinate 2,299 of NZ_JBEAIQ010000002.1, forward strand.
TCAAAGATCTGGCTAACGATGGCTATCGCGCTATTCAGGTTACCACTGGTGCTAAAAAAGCTAACCGTGTAACTAAGCCGGAAGCTGGTCACTTTGCTAAAGCTGGCGTAGAAGCTGGCCGCGGCCTGTGGGAATTCCGTCTGGCAGATGGTGAAGAATACACCGTTGGTCAGAACATTAGCGTTGAACTGTTTGCTGACGTTAAAAAAGTTGACGTAACCGGTACCTCTAAAGGTAAAGGTTTCGCTGGTACCGTTAAGCGCTGGAACTTCCGTACCCAGGACGCTACCCACGGTAACTCCTTGTCTCACCGCGTTCCGGGTTCTATCGGTCAGAACCAGACTCCGGGCAAAGTGTTCAAAGGCAAGAAAATGGCAGGTCAGCTGGGCAACGAACGCGTTACTGTTCAGAGCCTGGACGTAGTACGTGTTGACGCTGAGCGCAACCTGCTGCTGGTTAAAGGTGGTGTTCCGGGTGCAACCGGCTGCGACCTGATCGTTAAACCAGCTGTGAAGGCGTAAGGGGATAGCAATGGAATTAGTATTGAAAGACGCGCAGAGCGCGCTGACTGTTTCCGAAACTACCTTCGGTCGTGATTTCAACGAAGCGCTGGTTCACCAGGTTGTTGTTGCTTATGCAGCTGGTGCGCGTCAGGGTACTCGTGCTCAGAAGACTCGTGCTGAAGTAACTGGTTCAGGCAAAAAGCCATGGCGCCAGAAAGGTACCGGCCGTGCGCGTTCAGGTTCTATCAAGAGCCCGATCTGGCGTTCCGGTGGCGTAACCTTCGCTGCTCGTCCGCAGGACCACAGTCAAAAAGTTAACAAGAAGATGTACCGCGGCGCGCTGAAAAGCATTCTGTCCGAACTGGTACGTCAGGATCGTCTGATCGTTGTCGAGAAGTTCTCTGTAGAAGCGCCTAAAACTAAGCTGCTGGCTCAGAAACTGAAAGACATGGCTCTGGAAGATGTGCTGATCATCACCGGTGAGCTGGACGAGAACCTGTTCCTGGCCGCACGTAACCTGCACAAGGTTGACGTACGCGATGCGACTGGTATCGACCCGGTTAGCCTGATCGCCTTCGACAAAGTCGTAATGACTGCTGATGCTGTTAAGCAAGTTGAGGAGATGCTGGCATGATTCGTGAAGAACGTCTGCTGAAGGTGCTGCGCGCACCGCACGTTTCTGAAAAAGCGTCTACTGCGATGGAAAAAACCAACACCATCGTTCTCAAAGTTGCTAAAGACGCGACCAAAGCAGAAATTAAAGCTGCTGTGCAGAAACTGTTTGAAGTCGAAGTCGAAGTCGTTAACACCCTGGTAGTTAAAGGGAAAGTTAAACGTCACGGACAGCGTATCGGTCGTCGTAGCGACTGGAAAAAAGCTTACGTCACCCTGAAGGAAGGCCAGAATCTGGACTTCGTCGGCGGCGCTGAGTAAGTCGGAGGAGTAATACAATGGCAGTTGTTAAATGTAAACCGACATCTCCGGGTCGTCGCCACGTTGTTAAAGTGGTCAACCCAGAGCTGCACAAGGGCAAACCTTTTGCTCCGCTGGTTGAAAAAAACAGCAAATCCGGCGGTCGTAACAACAATGGCCGTATCACCACTCGTCATATCGGTGGTGGTCACAAGCAGGCTTACCGTATTGTTGACTTCAAACGCAACAAAGATGGTATCCCGGCAGTTGTTGAACGTCTTGAGTACGATCCGAACCGTTCCGCGAACATCGCGCTGGTTCTGTACAAAGACGGTGAGCGCCGTTACATTCTGGCCCCGAAAGGCCTGAAAGCTGGCGACCAGATTCAGTCTGGCGTTGATGCTGCAATCAAAGCAGGCAACACCCTGCCGATGCGCAATATCCCGGTTGGTTCTACCGTTCATAACGTAGAAATGAAACCAGGTAAAGGCGGTCAGCTGGCTCGTTCCGCTGGTACTTACGTTCAGATCGTTGCTCGTGACGGTGCTTATGTCACCCTGCGTCTGCGTTCTGGTGAAATGCGTAAAGTCGAAGCAGACTGCCGCGCTACTCTGGGCGAAGTTGGCAATGCTGAGCATATGCTGCGCGTTCTGGGTAAAGCAGGTGCTGCACGCTGGCGTGGTGTTCGTCCTACCGTTCGCGGTACTGCGATGAACCCAGTCGATCACCCACATGGTGGTGGTGAAGGTCGTAACTTTGGTAAGCACCCGGTATCCCCGTGGGGCCTGCAGACCAAAGGTAAGAAGACCCGCAGCAACAAGCGTACTGATAAATTCATCGTACGTCGCCGTAGCAAATAATTTTAGAGGATAAGCCATGCCACGTTCTCTCAAGAAAGGTCCTTTTATTGACCTGCACTTGCTGAAGAAGGTAGAGAAAGCGGTGGAAAGCGGAGACAAGAAGCCCCTGCGCACTTGGTCCCGTCGTTCAACGATCTTTCCTAACATGATCGGTTTGACCATCGCTGTCCATAATGGTCGTCAGCACGTTCCAGTCTTTGTTTCCGACGAAATGGTTGGTCACAAACTGGGTGAATTCGCACCGACTCGTACTTATCGCGGCCACGCTGCTGATAAAAAAGCGAAGAAGAAATAAGGTAGGAGGAAGAGATGGAAACTTTAGCTCAACATCGCCATGCTCGTTCTTCTGCTCAGAAGGTTCGCCTTGTAGCTGACCTGATTCGCGGTAAGAAAGTGTCGCAGGCCCTGGATATTCTGACCTACACCAACAAAAAAGCTGCTGTACTGGTCAAGAAGGTACTGGAATCTGCCATTGCTAACGCTGAACACAACGATGGCGCTGACATTGATGATCTGAAAGTTGCGAAAATTTTCGTAGACGAAGGCCCGAGCATGAAGCGCATTATGCCGCGTGCTAAAGGTCGTGCAGATCGCATCCTGAAGCGCACCAGCCACATCACTGTGGTTGTGTCCGATCGCTGAGACTCTGGAGACTAGCAATGGGTCAGAAAGTACATCCTAATGGTATTCGCCTGGGTATTGTCAAACCATGGAACTCTACCTGGTTCGCGAACACCAAAGAATTCGCTGACAACCTGGACAGCGATTTTAAAGTACGTCAGTTCTTAACTAAAGAGCTGGCTAAAGCGTCTGTATCTCGCATCGTTATCGAGCGTCCGGCTAAGAGCATCCGTGTGACCATTCACACTGCTCGCCCGGGTATCGTTATCGGTAAGAAAGGCGAAGACGTAGAAAAACTGCGCAAGGTCGTAGCGGATATCGCTGGCGTTCCTGCACAGATCAATATTGCCGAAGTTCGTAAGCCTGAACTGGACGCTAAATTGGTTGCTGACAGCATCACTTCTCAGCTGGAACGTCGCGTTATGTTCCGTCGTGCTATGAAGCGTGCTGTACAGAACGCAATGCGTCTGGGCGCTAAAGGTATCAAAGTTGAAGTTAGCGGCCGTCTGGGCGGCGCGGAAATCGCACGTACCGAATGGTACCGTGAAGGTCGCGTACCGCTGCACACTCTGCGTGCTGACATCGACTACAACACCTCTGAAGCGCACACCACTTACGGTGTAATCGGCGTTAAGGTATGGATCTTCAAAGGTGAGATCCTGGGTGGTATGGCTGCTGTTGAACAACCGGAACCGGCTGCTCAACCTAAAAAGCAGCAGCGTAAAGGCCGTAAATAAGGAGCGTCGCTGATGTTACAACCAAAGCGTACAAAATTCCGTAAAGTGCACAAAGGCCGCAACCGTGGTCTGGCGCAGGGTACGGATGTTAGCTTCGGCACTTTCGGTCTGAAAGCTGTTGGCCGTGGTCGTCTGACTGCACGTCAGATCGAAGCAGCACGTCGTGCTATGACCCGTGCAGTTAAGCGTCAAGGTAAGATCTGGATCCGTGTATTCCCGGACAAACCGATCACCGAGAAGCCGCTGGAAGTTCGTATGGGTAAAGGTAAAGGTAACGTGGAGTACTGGGTTGCCTTGATTCAGCCGGGTAAAGTCCTTTATGAAATGGACGGCGTACCGGAAGAGCTGGCCCGTGAAGCATTCGGCCTGGCAGCAGCGAAACTGCCGATCAAAACCACCTTTGTAACTAAGACGGTGATGTAATGAAAGCAAAAGAGCTGCGTGAAAAAAGCGTTGAAGAGCTGAACGCTGAGCTGCTGAACCTGCTGCGTGAGCAGTTCAACCTGCGTATGCAGGCTGCAAGTGGCCAGCTGCAACAGACTCATCTGCTGAAGCAAGTGCGTCGTGATGTTGCACGCGTTAAGACTTTACTGACTCAGAAGGCGGGTGCGTAATGACCGATAAAATCCGTACTCTGCAAGGTCGCGTAGTTAGCGACAAAATGGAGAAATCCATTGTTGTTGCTATCGAACGTTTTGTGAAACACCCGATCTACGGTAAATTCATCAAACGTACGACCAAACTGCACGTACATGACGAGAACAACGAATGTGGTATCGGCGACAAGGTTGAAATCCGTGAATGCCGTCCACTGTCCAAGACTAAGTCCTGGACGCTGGTTCGCGTTGTAGAGAAAGCGGTTCTGTAATAGAGTACGCATTCTCAATACGAATAAACGGCTCAGCGATGGGCCGTTTATTTTTTCTACCCATATTGCAGAAGCGGTGTTATAATGCCGCGCCCTCGATATGGGGCTTTTTAACGACCCAGCTTTTGGGTCCCAGTAGTAGTTGACATTAGCGGAGCACTAAAATGATCCAAGAACAGACTATGCTGAACGTCGCCGACAACTCCGGTGCACGTCGCGTAATGTGTATCAAGGTTCTGGGTGGCTCGCACCGTCGCTACGCAGGCGTAGGCGACATCATCAAGATCACCATCAAAGAAGCAATTCCGCGTGGTAAGGTCAAGAAAGGTGATGTGCTGAAGGCGGTAGTGGTGCGCACCAAGAAGGGTGTTCGTCGCCCGGACGGTTCTGTCATTCGCTTCGATGGTAATGCATGCGTTATTTTAAACAATAACAGCGAGCAACCTATCGGTACGCGTATTTTTGGGCCGGTAACTCGTGAACTTCGTAACGAGAAGTTCATGAAAATTATCTCTCTGGCACCAGAAGTACTCTAAGGAGCGAATCATGGCAGCGAAAATCCGTCGTGATGACGAAGTTATCGTGTTAACCGGTAAAGATAAAGGTAAACGCGGTAAAGTTAAAAATGTCCTGTCTTCCGGCAAGGTCATTGTTGAAGGTATCAATCTGGTTAAGAAACATCAGAAGCCGGTTCCGGCCCTGAACCAACCAGGCGGCATCGTAGAGAAAGAAGCAGCTATTCAAGTCTCTAACCTTGCTATCTTCAACGCGGCAACCGGCAAGGCTGACCGTGTAGGCTTTAGATTCGAAGACGGCAAAAAAGTCCGTTTCTTCAAATCTAATAGCGAAACTATCAAGTAATTTGGAGTAGTACGATGGCGAAACTGCATGATTACTACAAAGACGAAGTAGTCGCTAAACTCATGACTGAGTTTAACTACAATTCTGTCATGCAAGTCCCTCGGGTCGAGAAGATCACCCTGAACATGGGTGTTGGTGAAGCGATCGCTGACAAGAAACTGCTGGATAACGCAGCAGCTGACCTGACAGCAATCTCCGGTCAAAAACCGCTGATCACCAAAGCACGCAAATCAGTTGCAGGCTTCAAAATCCGTCAGGGCTATCCGATCGGCTGTAAAGTAACTCTGCGCGGCGAGCGCATGTGGGAGTTCTTTGAGCGCCTGATCACTATTGCTGTACCGCGTATCCGTGACTTCCGTGGCTTGTCCGCTAAGTCTTTCGACGGTCGTGGTAACTACAGCATGGGTGTCCGTGAGCAGATCATCTTCCCAGAAATCGACTACGATAAAGTCGACCGCGTTCGTGGTTTGGATATTACCATTACCACTACTGCGAAATCTGATGAAGAAGGCCGCGCTCTGCTGGCTGCCTTTGACTTCCCGTTCCGCAAGTAAGGTAGGGTTACTTAATGGCTAAGCAATCAATGAAAGCACGCGAAGTAAAGCGCGTGGCTTTAGCTGATAAATTCTTCGCTAAACGCGCTGAACTGAAAGCTATCATCTCTGATGTGAACGCAACCGACGAAGATCGTTGGAACGCTGTTCTCAAGCTGCAGACTCTGCCGCGTGATTCCAGCCCGTCTCGTCAGCGTAATCGCTGCCGTCAAACAGGTCGTCCGCATGGTTTCCTGCGGAAGTTCGGGTTGAGCCGTATTAAGGTCCGTGAAGCCGCTATGCGCGGTGAAATCCCGGGTCTGAAAAAGGCTAGCTGGTAATTGTCACCAATTGAATCACGGGAGTAAAGACAGATGAGCATGCAAGATCCGATCGCGGATATGCTGACCCGTATCCGTAACGGTCAGGCCGCGAATAAAGCTGCGGTCACCATGCCTTCCTCCAAGCTGAAAGTGGCAATTGCCAACGTGCTGAAGGAAGAAGGCTTTATTGAAGATTTTAAAGTTGAAGGCGACATCAAGCCGGAACTGGAACTGACTCTTAAGTATTTCCAGGGTAAAGCTGTTGTAGAAAGCATTCAGCGTGTCAGCCGCCCAGGTCTGCGCATCTACAAACGTAAAGATGAGCTGCCGAAAGTTATGGCGGGTCTGGGTATCGCAGTTGTTTCTACCTCTAAAGGTGTTATGACTGATCGTGCAGCGCGCCAAGCTGGTCTTGGTGGCGAAATTATCTGCTACGTAGCCTAATCGGAGGAAAAAATGTCTCGTGTTGCTAAAGCACCGGTCGTTGTTCCTGCCGGCGTTGACGTTAAAGTCAACGGTCAGGTTATTACGATCAAAGGTAAAAATGGCGAGCTGACTCGTACTCTCAACGATGCTGTTGAAGTTAAACATGCAGATAATGCACTGACCTTCGGTCCGCGTGATGGTTACGTAGACGGATGGGCTCAGGCTGGTACCGCGCGTGCCCTGCTGAACTCAATGGTTATCGGTGTTACCGAAGGCTTCACTAAAAAGCTTCAGCTGGTTGGTGTAGGCTATCGTGCAGCGGTTAAAGGGGATGTAGTAAACCTGGCTTTAGGTTTCTCTCATCCTGTTGAACATAAGCTGCCGGCCGGTATCACTGCAGAATGCCCGACTCAAACTGAAATCGTGCTGAAAGGCGCTGATAAGCAGGTGATCGGTCAGGTTGCAGCAGATCTGCGCGCCTACCGTCGTCCTGAGCCTTACAAAGGCAAGGGTGTTCGTTACGCCGACGAAGTCGTGCGTACCAAAGAGGCTAAGAAGAAGTAAGGTAACACTATGGATAAGAAATCTGCTCGTATCCGTCGTGCGACCCGCGCACGCCGCAAGCTCCAGGAGCTGGGTGCAACTCGCCTGGTGGTACATCGTACCCCGCGTCATATTTACGCACAGGTAATTGCTCCGAATGGTTCTGAAGTTCTGGTAGCTGCTTCTACTGTAGAAAAAGCTATCTCTGAACAACTGAAGTACACCGGTAACAAAGACGCGGCTGCAGCTGTGGGTAAAGCTGTTGCTGAACGCGCTCTGGAAAAAGGCATCAAAGATGTTTCCTTTGACCGTTCCGGGTTCCAATATCATGGTCGTGTCCAGGCACTGGCAGATGCTGCCCGTGAAGCTGGCCTTCAGTTCTAAGGTAGAGGTGTAAGATGGCTCACATCGAAAAACAAGCTGGCGAACTGCAGGAAAAGCTGATCGCGGTAAACCGCGTATCTAAAACCGTTAAAGGTGGTCGTATTTTCTCCTTCACAGCTCTGACTGTAGTTGGTGACGGTAACGGTCGCGTAGGTTTTGGTTACGGTAAAGCGCGTGAAGTTCCAGCAGCGATCCAGAAAGCGATGGAAAAAGCCCGTCGCAATATGATTAACGTCGCGCTGAATACTGGCACCCTGCAGCACCCGGTTAAGGGTACTCACACGGGTTCTCGTGTATTCATGCAGCCGGCTTCCGAAGGTACCGGTATCATCGCCGGTGGTGCAATGCGCGCCGTTCTGGAAGTCGCTGGGGTTCGTAACGTTCTGGCTAAAGCATATGGTTCCACCAACCCGATCAACGTGGTTCGTGCAACTATTGATGGCCTGGAAAATATGAAGTCTCCAGATATGGTCGCTGCCAAGCGTGGTAAATCCGTTGAAGAAATTCTGGGGAAATAAACCATGGCAAAGACTATTAAAATTACTCAAACCCGCAGTGCAATCGGTCGTTTGCCGAAACACAAGGCAACGCTGCTTGGCCTGGGTCTGCGTCGTATTGGTCACACCGTAGAGCGCGAGGATACTCCTGCTGTTCGTGGTATGGTCAACGCGGTTTCCTTCATGGTTAAAGTTGAGGAGTAAGAGATGCGTTTAAATACTCTGTCTCCGGCCGAAGGCTCCAAAAAGGCGGGTAAACGCCTGGGTCGTGGTATCGGTTCTGGCCTCGGTAAAACCGGTGGTCGTGGTCACAAAGGTCAGAACTCTCGTTCTGGCGGTGGCGTACGTCGCGGTTTCGAGGGTGGTCAGATGCCACTGTACCGTCGTCTGCCGAAATTCGGCTTCACTTCTCGTAAAGCAATGATCACTGCAGAAGTTCGTCTGTCTGATCTGGCTCACGTAGAAGGCGATGTGGTAGACCTGAACACGCTGAAAGCGGCTAACATTATCGGTATCCAGATCGAGTTCGCGAAAGTGATCCTGTCTGGTGAGGTAACTCGTCCGGTAACTGTTCGTGGCCTGCGCGTGACTAAAGGCGCTCGTGCTGCTATCGAAGCTGCTGGCGGTAAAATTGAGGAATAAGTAGCAGATGGCTAAACAACCGGGATTAGATTTTCAAAGTGCCAAAGGTGGAATTGGCGAACTGAAACGCAGACTTTTGTTTGTTATCGGTGCGCTGATTGTGTTCCGTATTGGCTCTTTTATTCCGATCCCTGGTATTGATGCCACTGTACTTGCCAAACTGCTTGAGCAACAGCGAGGCACCATCATTGAAATGTTTAACATGTTCTCTGGTGGTGCTCTCAGCCGTGCTTCTATCTTTGCTCTGGGGATCATGCCGTATATTTCGGCGTCGATCATTGTCCAGCTGCTGACCGTTGTTTATCAACCGCTGGCAGAACTGAAGAAAGAAGGGGAGTCTGGTCGTCGTAAGATCAGCCAGTACACCCGCTACGGTACTCTGGTGCTGGCTATATTCCAGTCGATCGGTATTGCTACCGGTCTGCCGAATATGCCTGGTATGCAGGGCCTGGTGATTAATCCGGGCTTTGCATTCTATTTCACCGCTGTTGTTAGTCTGGTCACAGGGACTATGTTCCTGATGTGGCTCGGCGAACAGATCACCGAACGCGGTATCGGAAACGGTATCTCGATCCTGATCTTCGCCGGGATCGTTGCGGGACTCCCGCCGGCCATCGCCCATACTATCGAGCAAGCGCGTCAAGGCGACCTGCACTTCCTCCTGTTGCTGTTGGTTGCAGTATTAGTATTTGCAGTGACCTTCTTCGTTGTATTCGTTGAACGTGGTCAACGCCGCATTGTGGTAAACTACGCTAAGCGTCAACAGGGTCGTCGTGTCTATGCTGCACAGAGCACACATTTACCGCTGAAAGTGAATATGGCGGGGGTAATCCCGGCAATCTTCGCTTCCAGTATTATTCTGTTCCCGGCGACCATCACGTCATGGTTCGGGGGCGGTACTGGTTGGAACTGGCTGACAACAATTTCGCTGTATTTGCAGCCTGGGCAACCGCTTTATGTGTTACTCTATGCGTCTGCAATCATCTTCTTCTGTTTCTTCTACACGGCGTTGGTTTTCAACCCGCGTGAAACAGCAGATAACCTGAAGAAGTCCGGTGCATTTGTACCAGGAATTCGTCCGGGAGAACAAACGGCGAAGTATATCGATAAAGTAATGACCCGCCTGACTCTGGTCGGTGCGTTGTATATCACTTTTATCTGCCTGATCCCGGAGTTCATGCGTGATGCAATGAAAGTGCCGTTCTACTTCGGTGGAACCTCGCTGCTTATTGTTGTCGTCGTGATTATGGACTTTATGGCTCAAGTGCAAACTCTGATGATGTCTAGTCAGTATGAGTCTGCATTGAAGAAGGCGAACCTGAAAGGCTACGGCCGCTAACTGGTCGCCCGAGAAGTTACGGAGAGTAAAAATGAAAGTTCGTGCTTCCGTCAAGAAATTATGCCGTAACTGCAAAATCGTTAAGCGTGATGGTGTCATCCGTGTGATTTGCAGTGCCGAGCCAAAGCATAAACAGCGCCAAGGCTGATTTATTCGCATATTTTTCTTGCAAAGTTGGGTTGAGCTGGCTAGATTAGCCAGCCAATCTTTTGTATGTCTGTACGTTTCCATTTGAGTATCCTGAAAACGGGCTTTTCAGCATGGTACGTACATATTAAATAGTAGGAGTGCATAGTGGCCCGTATAGCAGGCATTAACATTCCTGATCAGAAACATACCGTAATTGCTTTAACTGCAATTTTTGGTATCGGCAAGACCCGCTCTAAAGCCATCTGCGCTGAAACGGGTATCGCTGAAAATGTTAAGATCAGTGAGCTGTCTGAAGAACAGATTGATTCTCTGCGTGAAGCAGTAGGTAAATTTGTCGTTGAAGGTGATCTGCGCCGTGAAATCACCCTGAGCATCAAGCGTCTGATGGACCTTGGTTGCTACCGTGGTTTACGCCATCGTCGTGGTCTTCCGGTTCGCGGTCAGCGTACTAAGACCAACGCACGTACCCGTAAGGGTCCGCGTAAACCGATCAAGAAATAATCGGGGTGATTGAATAATGGCAAAGGCACCAGTTCGTGCACGTAAGCGTGTAAGAAAACAAGTCTCTGATGGCGTGGCTCATATCCATGCTTCTTTTAACAACACCATCGTTACCATCACTGATCGTCAGGGTAACGCGCTGGGTTGGGCAACAGCCGGTGGTTCCGGTTTCCGTGGTTCTCGCAAATCCACTCCGTTTGCAGCTCAGGTTGCAGCAGAGCGTTGCGCAGAAGCCGTAAAAGAATACGGCATCAAGAATCTGGAAGTTATGGTTAAAGGTCCGGGTCCAGGTCGCGAATCTACTATTCGTGCACTGAACGCCGCTGGTTTCCGCATCACTAATATTACTGATGTGACTCCGATCCCTCATAACGGTTGTCGTCCGCCGAAAAAACGTCGCGTATAACGCCTCGTTTCTAGGATTGTTGGAGAAAGAAAATGGCAAGATATTTGGGTCCTAAGCTCAAGCTGAGCCGTCGTGAGGGCACTGACTTATTCCTTAAGTCTGGCGTTCGCGCGATCGATACCAAGTGTAAAATTGAACAAGCTCCTGGCCAGCACGGTGCGCGTAAGCCGCGTCTGTCTGACTATGGTGTGCAGTTGCGTGAAAAGCAAAAAGTTCGCCGTATGTACGGTGTGCTGGAGCGTCAGTTCCGTAACTACTATAAAGAAGCAGCACGTCTGAAAGGCAACACCGGTGAAAACCTGTTGGCTCTGCTGGAAGGTCGTCTGGACAACGTTGTATACCGTATGGGCTTCGGCGCCACTCGTGCTGAAGCACGCCAGCTGGTTAGCCACAAGGCTATCATGGTAAACGGTCGTGTTGTTAACATCGCTTCTTATCAGGTAAAAGCGAATGACGTTGTTAGCATCCGTGAGAAAGCGAAAAAGCAATCTCGCGTGAAAGCCGCTCTGGAGCTGGCTGAGCAGCGTGAAAAGCCAACCTGGCTGGAAGTTGATGCTGGCAAGATGGAAGGTACGTTCAAGCGTCAGCCGGAGCGTTCTGATCTGTCTGCGGACATTAACGAACACCTGATCGTCGAGCTTTACTCCAAGTAAAGCTTAGTACCAAAGAGAGGACACAATGCAGGGTTCTGTGACAGAGTTTCTAAAACCGCGCCTGGTCGATATCGAGCAAGTGAGTTCGACGCACGCCAAGGTGACCCTTGAGCCTTTAGAGCGTGGCTTCGGCCATACTCTGGGTAACGCACTGCGCCGTATTCTGCTCTCATCGATGCCGGGTTGCGCGGTGACCGAGGTTGAGATTGATGGTGTACTGCACGAGTACAGCACCAAAGAAGGCGTTCAGGAAGACATCCTTGAAATCCTGCTCAACCTGAAAGGGCTGGCGGTGAGAGTTCAGGGTAAAGATGAAGTCATCCTTACTTTGAATAAATCTGGCATTGGCCCTGTGACTGCAGCCGACATTACCCACGACGGTGATGTCGAAATCGTCAAGCCGCAGCACGTGATCTGCCACCTGACCGATGAGAACGCATCTATTAGCATGCGCATCAAAGTTCAGCGCGGTCGCGGTTATGTGCCGGCTTCTGCCCGAATTCATTCGGAAGAAGATGAGCGCCCAATCGGCCGTCTGCTGGTCGACGCCTGCTACAGCCCTGTAGAGCGTATTGCCTACAATGTTGAAGCCGCGCGTGTTGAGCAGCGTACCGACCTGGACAAGCTGGTCATCGAGATGGAAACCAACGGCACAATCGATCCTGAAGAGGCGATTCGTCGTGCGGCAACCATTCTGGCTGAACAACTGGAAGCTTTCGTTGACTTACGTGATGTACGTCAGCCGGAAGTGAAAGAAGAGAAACCAGAGTTCGATCCGATCCTGCTGCGCCCTGTTGACGATCTGGAATTGACTGTCCGCTCTGCTAACTGCCTCAAGGCAGAAGCTATCCACTATATCGGTGATCTGGTACAGCGTACCGAGGTTGAGTTGCTGAAAACGCCGAACCTGGGTAAAAAATCTCTTACTGAGATTAAAGACGTGCTGGCTTCACGTGGTCTGTCTCTGGGCATGCGCCTGGAAAACTGGCCGCCGGCAAGCATTGCTGACGAGTAACCGGATCACAGGTTAAGGTTTTACTGAGAAGGATAAGGTCATGCGCCATCGTAAGAGTGGTCGTCAACTGAACCGCAACAGCAGCCATCGCCAGGCTATGTTCCGTAACATGGCAGGTTCGCTGGTTCGTCATGAGATCATCAAGACGACCCTGCCGAAAGCGAAAGAACTGCGTCGCGTAGTTGAGCCGCTGATTACTCTTGCCAAGACTGATAGCGTTGCTAATCGTCGTCTGGCATTCGCCCGCACTCGTGATAACGAGATCGTGGCAAAACTGTTTAACGAGCTGGGCCCGCGTTTCGCGAGCCGCGCCGGTGGTTACACTCGCATTCTGAAGTGTGGCTTCCGTGCAGGCGACAACGCGCCGATGGCATACATCGAGCTGGTTGATCGTGCTGAGCTGAAAGCAGAAGCTGCTGCAGAGTAATCTGTAGTAACGTAAAAAAACCCGCCCCGGCGGGTTTTTTTATATCCACCGCAATCCCACTTCACTACACTATCTGTACTCTTTTTGTTCATCCCTGGGAGCCGTATAATGTGGTTACTGGACCAGTGGGCAGAACGCCACATCCTCGACGCACAGTCTAAAGGCGAGTTTGATAACCTGACCGGCAGCGGCGAACCGCTGGCGCTGGATGATGATTCACACGTGCCCCCTGAACTGCGCGCCGGTTATCGCTTATTAAAAAATGCCGGCTGTTTGCCACCGGAGCTTGAGTTACGTAGAGATGCCATGGCGTTGAGCGACTTACTCAAGACCGTAGAGCATGATGATCCGCGGTATGCCGAGTTAAACCGTCGCTTGACTCTGTTTGAACTGAAATTACGTCAGGCGGGTATGAATACCGATTTTCTACGCGGTGATTATGCCGACAGACTGTGGCACAAAATTAACGAGGAGTAGCTATGTATCGGATTGGCGAACTGGCCAAATTGGCTGATGTCACCCCGGATACCATCCGCTATTACGAAAAGCAGCAAATGATGGATCATGATATTCGTACTGAAGGCGGTTTTCGCCTCTATTCGGATAACGATCTGCAGCGGCTGCGCTTTATCCGTTATGCCAGGCAATTAGGCTTTACACTAGAGTCGATCCGCGAACTGTTATCGATCCGTATCGATCCCGAACATCATACTTGCCAGGAGTCTAAAGGGATCGTCCAGGCCAGGCTAAGTGAAGTCGAAGCGCGTATTAAAGAACTGGAAACGATGCGGCGTTCTTTACAGCGGCTGAATGATGCCTGCTGCGGCACGGCGCACAGTAGCGTTTACTGCTCAATTCTCGAAGCTTTAGAGCAAGGCGCCAGCGGTAGCCATGCCGGGCGTTGATTTTTTCCGCGCGCGGATCTACACTCGCGCCGAATTCATACATTGACTGGAGTTACTATGAGTCGCTATCAGCATACCAAAGGGCAAATTAAAGATAATGCGATTGAGGCATTACTGCATGACCCATTATTCAGACAGCGGGTTGAGAAAAATAAGAAAGGGAAAGGAAGCTATCAACGTAAAGACAAACATGCAGGGCGAAATGACCGGGAGGCCAGTGGCAAGCAAGCGAATCGCTTTTTTACCACTGGCCTTCTGCTTTCTGTGTGCTGATTAAGAACGGTTGTTTTGTTCTTTTAACAGATCGCGAATTTCACTCAGTAGCACTTCTTCTTTGCTCGGTGCCGGAGCGGCAGGCGCTTCTTCTTTCTTACGGTTCAGTTTATTCATCAGTTTGATCGCCATGAAAATCGCGAAGGCAACGATGATGAAATCGAAGACGTTCTGAATAAACACACCATAATGCATGACAACGGCTGGGACATCCCCCTGCGCATCGCGTAGCGTAACGGCGAACTGTTTAAAGTCGATCCCGCCAATGAGCAAACCCAGCGGAGGCATAATAATATCGGCCACTAAAGACGATACAATTTTACCAAATGCTGCACCAATGATGACACCCACTGCCAAATCGACAACATTCCCGCGCATCGCGAATTCGCGGAATTCTTTTAACATACCCATTTTACTCTCCTTGAGCCAGCTGACATTGATAAGTTTATCAAATGTATTTCCATTTTCCATTGCTGTTGAATAATTGCTGGAAAATATTATCCATTGATAAATAAGGGATAATAAAAAGGCGTCTGCGCGACGCCCATTGTAATTACAGGAAGAACGGACTCGGCTGGAATAGTCTCTCAACATCGGAGATAAATTTCTTGTCGGTCAGGAACATAATTACGTGGTCGCCTTGCTCAATACGTAAATTATTATTGGCGATCATTACGTCATTGCCGCGCACCACCGCGCCAATAATTGTGCCTGGCGGCAGCTTAATTTCATCAATTGAACGGCCGACTACCCGCGAGGTGCTTTCATCGCCATGCGCGACGGCCTCAATGGCTTCGGCAACGCCGCGGCGTAGCGACGAAACACCGACAATATCAGCTTTACGTACGTGGCTCAGCAAGGCAGAAATCGTGGCTTGTTGCGGTGATATCGCAATATCGATCACGCTTCCCTGAACCAGATCAACATATGCGCGACGCTGGATCAGCACCATGACCTTCTTCGCGCCCATCCGCTTGGCTAGCATTGCCGACATGATATTGGCTTCGTCATCGTTGGTGACGGCAATAAAGAGATCGACTTGATCGATATGCTCTTCCGCCAGTAACTCTTGATCCGATGCATCGCCATAAAAGACGATCGTATTCTGCAGCTTTTCGGCAAGTTCAGCGGCACGCTGTTGATCGCGCTCGATCAGCTTCACGCTGTAGTCTTTCTCCAGCCTGTGAGCGAGGCCCGCGCCGATGTTGCCGCCGCCGACCAGCATAATGCGTTTGTAGGGTTTCTCCAGACGTTGGAGTTCGCTCATTACCGCGCGAATATGTTGCGACGCGGCGATAAAGAAGACTTCGTCGCCCGCTTCTACGATGGTTGATCCCTGCGGGCGAATCGGCCGATCGTGGCGGAAAATTGCCGCAACGCGCGTGTCGATGTGCGGCATATGTTCGCGCATCGTGGAAAGCGCATTACCGACCAGCGGGCCGCCATAATAAGCCTTCACAACGGCCAGGCTTACTTTTCCTTCGGCGAAGTTCACTACCTGCAGCGCGCCCGGATATTCGATCAGGCGGTAGATATTATCGATGACTAACTGCTCCGGAGCGATCAGATGGTCAATTGGCACCGCTTCTGAATGGAAAAGCTTATCGGCATCACGAACGTAATCGGGCGAACGAATACGGGCGATACGGTTCGGTGTATTAAACAGCGAATAGGCGACCTGGCAGGCCACCATGTTGGTCTCATCCGAACTAGTTACGGCGACCAGCATATCGGCATCATCGGCGCCAGCTTCGCGCAGCACGCGCGGATGCGAACCGTGGCCCTGAACGACGCGGAGATCGAACTTATCCTGCAGGCCGCGCAGACGGTCGCCGTTGGTATCGACCAGGGTAATATCGTTGTTTTCGCCAACGAGATTTTCCGCCAGCGTGCCGCCTACCTGTCCGGCGCCAAGAATAATAATCTTCATCAGCAGTGACCCATTAATTGCGCTTTTTGATTAGCTTAGCGTAAAAGAAGCCATCGCCTTCTTCCGCCCCTGGCAGATTTTGCTGACCCGGGGTTTCCGGCGTTCCCGTCTCATGGAGTTCGGCATCTTGGGTACGGGTCAGGAAAGCGGCGATCTGTTGGCTATTCTCTTCCGGCAAAATAGAGCATGTCGCATAGACCAGCGTACCGCCCGGTTTCAGATGAGCCCAGGTGGCATCGAGAATTTCTGCCTGTAATTGCGCTAGCTCGGCGATATCGCGATCCCGGCGCAGCCATTTAATATCCGGATGGCGACGGATAACGCCGGTGGCCGAACATGGCGCATCCAGCAAAATACGATCGAACTGCTCATCGCCGCACCACTGTTCAGGATAGCGACCATCACCCTGTTTCACTTCTGCTTTCATGCCCAGACGTTTCAGGTTGTCATAGACACGGGACAGGCGCTGCTGGTCGATATCGACCGCCATCAGATTCGCCTGAGGCGCGACTTCCAGAATATGCGTCGTCTTGCCGCCCGGCGCCGCGCAGAGATCGAGAATGCGCTCGCCGTTTTCCGGTTGTAAGTAGCGCATGCAGCCCTGGGCTGAGGCGTCCTGAACGGTTACCCAGCCTTCATCAAATCCCGGTAACGCATGGACCGGGGCTGGGGACGCAAGACGGACGGCATCCGGATAGTCCGGGTGAGCGAAACCCTGTAAACCAGCCTCTTCCAGCAGAGAGATCCATTCATCTCGCGAATGATGATTGCGATTCACACGCAGCCACATTGGCGGACGTAGATTATTGGCTGACACAATATCCTGCCATTGTTGCGGCCAGGCCTGCTGCAGACGTTTAAGCAGCCATTTAGGATGGAGATAACGGTTCTCGTGCTGGGCGAATTCGGCCAGCAGCTCTTCCTGCTGACGCTGAAACTGGCGTAATACGCCATTGATAAGCCCTTTAAGCTGAGGTCGTTTAATTGCCACCGCGCCTTCCACCGTTTCCGCCAGCGCGGCGTGCGGGGGAATTCGCGTATAAAGTAGCTGATACAGGCCGACCATGATCAGGAAATGTACGGTACGCTGTTTGCCGGTCATCGGGTGGGCCATCAGCTTACCGATTAGCCACTCGAGTTGGCTGAGAGTGCGCAAAACGCCGAAGCACAGCTCCTGCAGCAGCGCTTTGTCTTTCTCGCTCACTTTTTGCTGCAGCGGCGGCAGAACATTGCTTAAAGACTGGCCTTTCTCAACGACCTGCTCAATGGCCTGGGCTGCCAGGCTGCGTAAATTAATATTCTTTTTCATAAGCGCAAAAATAAAAATGCCCGGCGAACCCGGGCTTTAGAAGAGAAGTGCGTCAGGCAAGACGGTTTCCGGGGATAAACCATTCCCGGCGAGAGTTCAGTAAATCCTGGGCACTCATCGCTTTTTTCCCTGCCGGCTGCAGCGATTCCAGATTCAGAATCCCGTTGCCGGTGGCGACCTGGATCCCTTGCTTGGTTGCTGCGACGATCGTACCTGGCTCAGCGTTGGCGGACTCCGTAATAACGGATGCGCGCCATACCTTCACCGGTTGTTCATCGATTTCCAGCCAGCTCATCGGCCAGGGATTAAATGCGCGGATGCAGCGTTCGAGCTGTTCTGCGGAAAGCGACCAATCAATACGGGCCTCTTCCTTACTCAGCTTCTCGGCGTAGCTGACCCGCGATTCGTCCTGAACTTCAGGCTCTGCGCTACCATCCGCCAGCTGCGCTAAGGTCGCCAGTAGACCCTCTGGTCCAAGGTTGGCCAGTTTATCGTACAGGCTGCCGCTGGTATCTTCCGCAGTAATCGGGCAGGAGAGTTTATACAGCATGTCACCGGTATCAAGACCGACGTCCATCTGCATGATGGTGACACCGGTTTCGGCATCGCCAGCCCATAGCGAACGCTGAATCGGCGCTGCGCCACGCCAGCGAGGAAGCAGGGAGCCGTGAACGTTAATGCAGCCCAAACGCGGCATTTCAAGAACCGCTTTCGGCAGGATCAGTCCATAAGCCACGACGACCATAACATCGGCGTTAAGGTCGGCAACCAGTTGCTGATTTTCCTGCGGACGTAGGGAAGATGGCTGGAAGACCGGTAGATTATTGGCTTCAGCCAGCACTTTTACCGGGCTCGGCATCAATTTTTTGCCGCGACCAGCAGGGCGGTCGGGCTGAGTAAATACGCCGACAACCTGATGTTCAGACGACAACAGCGCGTCAAGGTGACGCGCTGCAAAGTCGGGGGTTCCGGCGAAAATGATACGTAGTGTTTGTGACACGTTAATCCTTGTTATCAGGCACGGGCGCGTAAACGATCCAGTTTTTCAACTTTCTGGCGGATGCGCTGCTGTTTGAGCGGCGACAGATAGTCAATGAACAGCTTACCGACCAGGTGATCCATTTCATGCTGGATACAAATAGCCAACAAGCCATCAGCTTCCAGTTCGAAAGTCTTACCTTCACGGTCCAGCGCGCGGATTTTTACGGTTTCGGCTCGTGGAACCAGCGCACGTTGTTCCGGAATCGACAAACAACCTTCTTCAATGCCGGTTTCGCCGTCTTTTTCGAGTAGCTCTGGGTTGATGAGCACCAGACGCTCTTCACGGTTTTCCGAGACATCGATAACGATAATGCGCTGATGGATATCCACCTGCGTGGCGGCCAGACCAATACCTTCTTCAGCGTACATCGTGTCGAACATATCATCGACGATACGCTGAATTTCTGCATTCACTTCTTTGACCGGCTCGGCGACTTTGCGAAGGCGCTCGTCCGGAATATGTAACACTTGCAAAACTGCCATAAAGATCCAGAGTCGTATTCAGTAGTTGATAAGATTATTACCTCTATTCTAGACAAAACCCCCTCTAATTGACAGTCTCGCTAACCAATCACAAGGATTGGCTGAGCCGCTAATGGCAGGGGGGAACGGATGACGCCCACAGAGATTTGGTTGCGCCTGATGCGGGTGAATAACCTGTACGGCGATGAAATGGTATTGATTGCACGACGGCTAGGATGTGCAGGCCAGCTGAATACTGAAACGTTGCGGGCTGTGGGTTTAACTAAAGCGCAGGCAACACAGTTTCTTGCCCTCAACCAACAGCAAATTGATGTTTCACTGCAATGGTTAGAGCAACCAGAACATCATCTGATCACGGCGGATCACGCGCTCTATCCGCCGCAGCTACGCGCTATCGATGATTATCCCGGCGCGCTGCTGGTCTGCGGTAACGTCGAGCTCCTGTGTAGCCGGCAGCTGGCTATCATTGGGAGCCGTGCACACTCGTGGTACGGCGCGCGGTGGGGAAAAGCATTCAGTGAAGCGCTTGCTCAGTATGGCTTGACCCTTACCAGTGGTCTGGCGTTGGGGATTGATGGCATCGCCCACCGCGGGGCATTGGCGGCAAAGGGAAAAACCATCGCCGTATTAGGCAACGGTCTCTCTGATATCTACCCGCACCGGCATCGGGCTTTAGCAAAGCAGATCGTGGAAAGCGGCGGCGCGCTACTTTCCGAATTTCCTCTCTCTGCGCTACCGTTACCAGGGAATTTCCCGCGCCGCAACCGGATTATCAGCGGGTTAAGCGCTGGGGTTCTGGTGATAGAGGCGGCCTTGAAAAGCGGTTCTCTGGTAACTGTCCGTTGCGCGCTGGAGCAGGGGAGAGATGTTTTTGCCCTGCCTGGGCCAATTGGCAATCCTGGCTCTGAAGGGCCGCACTGGCTAATAAAGCAGGGAGCAGTTCCGGTTACCGTGCCGGAAGAGATCCTTGAGTATTGGCAATATGAGCTTTCAGCGCGGGAAGAGACCGCTGATTTGCTAAATAATTACGCAGATCGGCCTCCTGTAGCATTGCCATTTCCAGAGCTCCTGGCTAACGTAGGAGATGAGGTAACACCTGTTGACGTTGTCGCTGAACGTGCCGGCCAATCTGTGCCAGTAACCGTAGCCCAGCTACTTGAACTGGAGTTAGCAGGCTGGATCGCAGCTGTACCCGGCGGCTATGTCCGATTAAGGAGGGCAAGCCATGTTCGACGTACTCATGTATTTGTTTGAGACTTATATCCATAACGAAGCAGAAATGCGCGTGGATCAGGACAAACTGACGCGGGATCTGACCGATGCAGGTTTTGAGCGGGAAGATATCTATAACGCGTTAATGTGGCTCGAGAAACTGGCTGATTATCAGGAAGGTCTCGTTGAACCCATGCAGCTCGCCTCCGACCCGCTCTCTCTTCGGGTATACACCGATGAAGAGTGCCAGCGTCTGGATGCCAGCTGTCGAGGATTTTTACTCTTCCTCGAGCAGATCCAGGTGTTGAACCTCGAAACGCGAGAAATGGTGATAGAGCGCGTACTGGCGCTGGATACGGCAGAGTTTGAACTGGAAGACCTGAAATGGGTGATCCTGATGGTTCTGTTTAATATTCCAGGCTGTGAAAACGCCTATCAGCAAATGGAAGAATTACTCTTCGAAGTAAATGAAGGTATGCTGCATTAATCTTATTGCAGCAACATCGAGTTGTTATGACCAAATCAGCACTGTTTTCGGTGCGTAAAAACGAGCCCTGCCCGCAGTGCGGGGCCGAACTGGTGATTCGTTCCGGGAAACATGGCCCGTTTCTAGGCTGTTCTCACTATCCGGACTGTGACTATGTCCGTCCCCTGAAAAGTCAGGCGGATGGACATATCGTCAAGGTGCTGGAGGGGCAAGAGTGCCCATCTTGCGGCGCTGTCATGGTGTTACGCCAGGGGCGTTTTGGTATGTTCATCGGCTGCAGTCGCTATCCCGAATGCGAACATACCGAGTTGATTGATAAACCTGATGAGACCGCTATCGCGTGTCCGCAATGCGGACAGGGTCATCTGGTGCAGCGTCGCTCCCGTTTCGGTAAAACCTTTCATTCCTGCGATCGCTACCCTGATTGCCAGTTCGTAATTAATTTTAAACCGGTGGCGGGCGAATGCCCTGAATGCCATTACCCGCTATTAATAGAAAAGAAAACGGCACAGGGTGTTAAACGCTTTTGCGCCAGTAAACAATGTGGAAAGCCGATCCCGGCGGAACAAATAAGTGAATAAAAACCTGCCCTCAGAGACCGTCGCCCAGGCTGTCGCGGTACTGAATAATGAACATGTCATCGCCTATCCAACCGAAGCTGTGTTTGGTGTCGGTTGCGATCCGGATAGCGAAACGGCCGTGATGCGCCTACTGGCGTTAAAGCAACGCCCTGTGGAAAAGGGGCTGATACTTATCGCCGCCAGTTTTGACCAACTGAAACCGTATATTGATGATTCCCGATTAAGCGACGCGCAGAGAGCGGTTATCTTTGCCAGTTGGCCTGGGCCGGTGACGTTTGTGTTCCCGGCGCGTCCGGATACGCCACGCTGGCTGACGGGGCGCTTTGATTCGCTTGCCGTGCGCGTTACCGATCATCCACTGGTAATTGAATTATGTGAAGCCTACGGAAAGCCGCTGGTCTCGACGAGCGCCAACTTAACCGGTCAGCCTCCGTGCCGGACTACTGCTGAAGTACGCGCCCAGTTTGGCGATAGTTTCCCGGTGGTGGATGGCGCAACGGGCGGGCGGCAAAACCCATCTGAAATCCGTGATGCCCTGACGGGTGAACAGTTCCGCCAGGGGTAATTAATGGAAACTTATGCCGTTTTTGGTAACCCTATAGCCCATAGCAAGTCGCCTTCTATTCATCAGCTGTTTGCCAAACAGTTAGATATTGCGCACCCCTATGGTCGGGTACTGGCGCCATTAGATGATTTTGTGAATACCCTGGATGCTTTCTTCAACACGGGCGGTAAGGGCGCTAACGTGACCGTCCCTTTCAAAGAAGAAGCGTTTGCCCGCGCCGACGAACTCACCGAGCGCGCTGCGCTAGCCGGCGCGGTCAATACGTTAAAGCGTCTTGAGGATGGTCGTCTGCTTGGCGACAATACGGATGGCATTGGGTTATTAAGCGACTTAGAGCGTCTGGGCTTTATCAAGCCTGGTATGAGGATTTTATTGATTGGCGCAGGCGGCGCATCTCGCGGCGTATTGTTACCGCTGCTCTCTTTAGATTGCGCGGTCACCATCGTTAACCGTACTTTTTCCCGCGCTCATGAGCTGGCAACGCTATTTGCTCATACCGGCAGCGTTAGCGCGTTATCGCTGGATAAACTGGAAGGCCATCAGTTCGATCTCATTATTAACGCGACGTCCAGCGGAATAAGCGGCGATATCCCGGCAATACCTCCCTCGTTAATTCATGCCGACGTTTACTGCTATGACATGTTTTATCAGAAAGGAAATACGCCATTTCTGCATTGGTGCCAACAGTATGGCGCTAAAAAAATGGCAGATGGATTAGGTATGCTGGTGGCTCAGGCCGCACATGCCGTTCTGCTGTGGCACGGTAGACTACCGGAAATTGCCCCGGTGATTGCCGTTTTACATCAGGAACTGAATGCGTGAACCAGGCGATCCAATTTCCCGATAGAGAAGAGTGGGACGCTGAACGGCAGTGCATCGTTTTCCCCGCGTTGGTCAATGGCATGCAGTTAACTTGCGCGATTCGGGGTCAGACACTGCAGCAACGGTTCGGTGGCGATGAGCCAGCGCGATGGCTGGCTCTCTTTAGCGAACATCGCTGGGATTTGGAAGATGAAGCGGAAGCGTTGATTCGCGATCGGCAAGAAGACCATCAGGGTTGGCTCTGGCTTTCCTGATCCAGGTAGTCGTCTTTCCACTTCACATAGTTGTTGGCTGAATACTTCAGCCCTGCATATTCCGCCTCCGTCAGGGGGCGGATTTGTTTTACCGGGTTGCCAAAATAGAGATAACCGCTTTCCAGACGCTTGTTTTGCGGCACCAGGCTGCCGGCGCCGATCATCACGTCATCTTCTACCACCACGCCATCCAGCAGAATTGACCCCATTCCGACAAGAATGCGATTGCCGATAGTGCAGCCGTGCAGCATGACCTTATGCCCGACGGTGACATCTTCTCCTATGAGTAGCGGATTACCCTCAGGGTTATAAGACGACTTATGGGTGACATGCAGGACGCTACCGTCCTGAATATTCGAACGTGCGCCGATAGACACATAATTCACGTCGCCGCGGA
Source organism: Klebsiella sp. CN_Kp088 (assembly GCF_040064335.1). Lineage (NCBI taxonomy): Bacteria > Pseudomonadati > Pseudomonadota > Gammaproteobacteria > Enterobacterales > Enterobacteriaceae > Klebsiella > Klebsiella sp. CN_Kp088. The sequence continues at coordinate 25,759 of NZ_JBEAIQ010000002.1, forward strand.
TGGCGACCAGCGGCCAAATGCTGACGTCATCGGCAATTCTGACATCGCCAATCACAACGCTGCTGGGATCCACCATCACCCGCAGACCGATTTGAGGGAATAATTCTTTATAAGGACGTAAATAACTGGACATGACTGCCTCAACATCAGGGTAGAAAACCAGACTTTGGTAGCTTTCAGGCGCTCCCGCAACCCCTTTTTCTGATAAAAATTGAGCTATTTGAGCAATAACAGTGCGAAAAGCGCGAAAAATCATCATTCAGAAAAAAAGATCGAAAAAAGGCTTGTGCAAAAAAATGGGATCCCTATAATGCGCACCCACTGACACGGCAGATGTGAATCACTTCACACAAACAGCCGGTTCGGTTGAAGAGAAAA
>NZ_JBEAIQ010000003.1:0-10256 GCF_040064335.1 Klebsiella sp. CN_Kp088
CTCACCAGGCGATCGACGACATGAGCTACCTGAGCGATGAGCAGAAAGAGGCGGCTCACCAGGCGGTGAACGACGCGACAGGCTTAGAGGGCCTGGAGCAAGCGCTGGCTGATGCCGTGGTGACAAACCTTGAGGAAGGCAAAGCCGACGCTCACCAGGCGATCGACGACATGAGCTACCTGAGCGATGAGCAGAAAGAGGCGGCCCACCAGGCGGTGAACGACGCGACAGGCGTAGAGGGCCTGGAGCAAGCGCTGGCTGATGCTACCAGCGATAACCTTGATGGCGCGAAAGACAGCGCTAACAAGGCGATCGACGCTATGGATAACCTGAGCCAGGATGAAAAGGACGCGGCCCATCAGGCGGTGAACGACGCGACCGATATTGCGGGTGTGGAGAAAGCACAAGCCGACGCCGCAAGCCTCAATGCCGAGAACGAACCGTCAATCCTGGAAGATATTATCAGTGGTATTTGGAATGCGATTATAGCCATTCCGAAAGGATTGCTGGAAGCACTTAAATCGGTCATTCCGATGTTAAGTGATTACCACTTTTTGCTTGAAACCGCGCCTGCGGCACTGACCGGCGCAGCTCTGATCGCCTGGGAAGCATTTGTTGAAGTCATTCACGTGCCATTAAGCTTTATTTCCAATATGGTTCAGTGGGTTACAGGATTTATCACCGGTATTCTGGGAGGGATTTGGGGACCATTAGGAACCATTCCGCAAATCTTTAATGGTATACTGATTCTCGTAGATGGCCTTGCTAACGGCTTTAAAATTATTGTAGAGAGTATCGGTGTTGGTCTTATTAGCCTGCCTGCGATCATTACCGGCGCCATCGGCTGGGTGATAACCCTGGTTAAAGGATTTACCGCTTTACTAAACGGTGATTCCTCTGCGATGGAGGATTTCGTCTCTGATTTCTCACAATCGCTGTTACAAAACCCGCTTATTCCATTAGCTCTGGGTGATTTGTTCGTCGCTATTATGGCTATTCCTAAGCTAGGCGTCGAAGCTATAAGCGTCATTGCCGAATGGATCCTGGGGATTATTACAGGCGTCATGCAGTTTATTCCAGGATTAATACCTGTTGTCAGTGTGCTTTCGGATTTCACACTGGCCATTGACGGTGTTCTTATTGCTATTCATTATGGCTTAAGTAATGTTGTCAACCTGATCACGAAACTGGGTATGGCGTTGATCATGGGTCTCCCTATCGCCATGAGTACTGGGACATCGGCGATAAACCTAATCGAAGCCTTTATAAAGGGCATGCTGGGTTTAAACACAGATTCTGATACTCCAGATACGCCGATTAATAGTTTTATTGACTCTCTTATTGACTTTATTTCTTCGCCTATTGAGGGCGTTAAAAATATTTTCTCATCTATTTCCAATAGCATTCAGGATTTCTTTAAGGATCCAGCCGCTTTTATTGGGAATATGATTCAAAGTGCTATTGATGTTATCCTTGCGCCATGTAAGTTTATTATTGATGCAGTTGGTTCCATTATTGATTTTATTGTCTCGCCGTTTGAGGCTATCGGCAAAGTTATTGGTAATCTTATAGAATGCATTGGTGACTTCCTCAGCGATCCGTTTGGCGCTATTGGCAATGTGTTCCAGGATATCATGGATATTATTCTTGCGCCGTGTAAGTTCTTTATTGACACGGTTAGCTCCATCTTTAACTTTATTACCAATCCGATTGATTCGATAGTAAAACTGCTCGGCGATCCTCTTACATTGATGGTCAAATTTATCAGTGACCCAGTTGGAACGGTCACGGATCTGTTTAACTCGGTTATTGATGGCATCTTGAGTCCATTTAAGGGGATTATTGATTTTATTTCCGAAGTGATTTATGGGATCACTCATCCACTGGAAACGATTTCTAATCTCATTAACGATATTGTCGCGAAAATTTTTGGTGGTTCCTCCAACGACAATGTGGCCGCCAGTTCGCTCAATACCTTAGCTGAAACAGTTGAAAGCGCAGCTGAGGCGGCGAAGCCAGCAGCTGAATCCCTTGATAAACTGCTCGTTAGCGCAGAAAAAGCGGTTGATAATCTTCTGGAACAATCTGTGGGAGAAGGCAGCGAGAGAAGCTTGTCTACTGATGATTTGTCCAACATTACTTCTACGCTGAATGAGTTAGCCACTTACTCTGATAGCAACGTAACTTCGCTGAACGAAATGGTTGATTCGCAAGCTTCGCAGGATTCGCAGGCTTCGCAGGCTTCTAAGGAGGCTGTAAACGAAGAGCTGACTGATGAACAGCTCGCTTCTCTGACGGAGGAAAATAATGCCAACGAGATCAATTTGGATTCTCTGGTTGGTGAAGAAAATAATTCTGTTGTGGCAGAAAACAAAGTATCTGAACAGCAACAAAATGTTGAAGATTCTGGAGAATATAACGCCCTAAATCAAGTCGTCAATCAGCTGCAGCTAAATGAAGAACATTATCAATTTGCTGCTGCTTAATCCTAAGTAATACCTTTCCCGGCAGCTACATCGGTTAGCCGCCGGGATCGGTCAGCCACATAGCTTTACAATATGTGGCTCTCCACGGTGTCATGAAGGATGTCTTCATACCCGATACCAGAAATAAATCATCATGGAATGATAACGCGTTGTATTTATAATTCAGGGAGCTATCCAGTGGGACTTAATCATAAAGCACGACTCTATTTATCCGTTGCCATAGGAAATCTTTTAATGATTGCAAGTGCTTCCTGTGAGCTTATCACTTTTCCCGTTTCATTTGTTAATGAGGATAAATCATCGGTACCATCAGAAACTCCGAAACCTAATAAGCCACTGTCCAATGATGCCCCTGTTGTATATGCTAAACCGGTTGAAAAAAATCGTTTCTCAAAAGAAAAACTGTCTGCTGCACCTGCACCTGCACCTGCACCTGCACCTGCACCTGCACCTACACCTGCACCTGCTGCTACAAAAAGTATTATTTCTTCAAAAGATAAATATAATCTACACAGCGCAATGCTGATGGCCGTTAGCTGGCACCCGGAAATTAAACGGGCAATATCTGAATCGGAAAGACTAAAATCTATGATCGATGAGGTTAAATCTGCCTATTATCCGAATGTGCAAATGGGCCTTAATTCCGGTATCGCCAAAGACGATTATAGTGATGATAATAATAAAACGAATCAACTAAACTTATCAGTTGAACAGATGATTTATGATTTTGGTAGTACCAGTGACCGGGTTGAACTCTCTCAACTGAATGTCGCTAATGCGGGCTACGAAATAGAAAAAGAGATTAATGATATTCTTTATCAGACGATTAGCGCCTATTTGCAAATCGTCCGCTATCATCAACTCAGTACTGGTGCAAAGGAACGTATTGACGGTTTTACTAAAATCAAAGACTTAACAAAAAAACGTGTCGCCCTGGGGGCCAGCGCTGAATCTGACTACTCTCAGGCTAACCTTAGAGTAGCCGAGGCACTCTCAAACTATAATGATTATATTTCGCAATATGAAAAATGGCTGGCAACTCTGGATCATCTCTTAAATAAAAAAATTTCAGCCAGTATTATCATGGAGTTCCCGACTGAAATCGAAGAACTCTATAATAATATTTTACGTGATAATCCGGTTAATACTGACTCACCGGCAATCAGGATAGCCAGAGCTAAAATAGATATCGCTAAAAAACAAATTGATGTTCAAAAAAATGAATATTATCCGACAATAACATTGGCGCCTTACTATGAACATGATTTGACCGAGCAATCGGCCAGCAATGGCTCCACCAAAAATCGCGACCGTTATGGTGCCTTTATAAATGTAAAAGTTCCACTATATCAGGGCGGGTCTGTATCATCAAAAGTACAGCAAGCACAAGATGCGCTTAATACTGCACAATTTAACTTAGATGCAGAAAAAAATAATGCTGAACAGAGAATAATGGAATATTCAAGCCAAATGCGAAACACCAAAATTAGCCTGGAAAACAAACGGGAAAGAGAGCAAAGCGCTATAAGAACGCGTAATCTTTATATGTCACAGTATCTGGAGTTGGGGGCCCGTTCGGTTTCTGATTTAACCAGTGCTGAAGCCGAGATTCATCAAACCAAAGCCGACATCATTAATAGTAATTATACAGTATCGAACCTTGCCATGGAAAGTCTGTACTATGCTGGCAAATTAATTAATTTAATGAAAAATAAAGGATGATATAGTGCAAGATATGGATTTCTTTTCCTATATGGAAAATGACAGTGATGCCAAAGAGTACTATCTGGAACAATGGAAAAGTGCGTTAGTGACTATCGCGCACCACTATCGACTCAATGTTTCAGAACAGAATATTCTGATAACATCTTTATGGCATGATAAAGATTCAAGCAGTAAGGTGGTAGAAATCATGAGTCGCCGGGCAGGTCTTTCTTTTAAGGAAGACGCTGTTGCGGGCTATCGATTTAATTCGTGGTTGTTTCCTCAAGTGCTGGAAATGAAAGATGGTCGTCTGGCGATTATTAAGAGTATTGATGAAGATAAAAATTTTGTTGTTTCGTTTATTGAAGATAATGAGCTTATCTCACTGTTACAAGAAGATGAGCTCCGTGCCGAAGGACGTAGAATAATCACGCTGCGCCCGGCCAAAAATGTATCCGATCCTCGCATTGATGATTACATCAAGCCGGCTGAAAAGTACTGGGTCTGGAAAATTATTTTTGCAGACATGAAACCATACTATCTGGTCATACTGGGCTCCCTGTTTGTCAATGTGCTTGGTCTGGCCGGCATTACTTACTCCATGCAGACCTACGACCGCGTCATTCCAGCACAGTCACATCCTACAATGTGGGTGCTTTTTATTGGCGTGATCCTGGCGCTTATTTTTGATTTCACCTTACGGTTAATTCGCTATAGCGTAACTGATATCTTGGGCAAGCGTGCAGACTTGATTATTTCAGACAGAGTATTTGGCCGTGCCTTGAGAATAAAAAACCCCTATCGCCCGAAATCAACGGGTTCGTTTATTTCTCAGCTAAAGGAACTGGAACAGGTTCGTGAAATGATGACTTCGTCAACCGTCGTTGCCATCACGGATTTACCGTTCTTCTTTATGTTCCTGGTAATTATTTATTTTTTGGGAGGAATTGTCTTTCTCGTACCTTTGGCTGGGGCCATTCTTATGGTACTTCCCGGTTTATTGAGCCAAAAGAAATTGTTCAGATTAGCCAACACGGCTACGCGAGAATCCAGCCTGCGTAATGCCATGCTGGTCGAAACAGTTCAAGGGCTGGACGACATCAAATTCTTACAGGCTGAGCATCGCTTTCAACAGCAATGGCTGCACTACATTAAGACGACAGCAGAAAACAGTCTGGAATTAAAGCATCTGACGCATACCTTAACCACCTGGTCTTATTTCGTCCAGAGTTCGGTGTTTGTATGCCTGGTATTGGTGGGAACTCCCTTTGTTATGTCCGGCGATCTCTCAACCGGGGCATTAGTGGCCTCATCCATTCTTAGCTCAAGAATGATGGCGCCCATTGCGCAAATAGCGGGCATCATTACCCGTTGGCAACAAACCAAAGTCGCGATGACAGGCCTCGACTCGATAATGCAATTACCCATCGATCAACCGGAACATCAGCGATTGATTCACAAGAAATTTATCGAAGGTCAATATTCGATTACCAATGCGGCTTTTACGCATCAGGTCGATGGGCAGAAAGTAGCTGTAAGTATTGATTCGCTGGAGATCAAAGCGGGTGAGCGCATTGCCATTCTTGGGCGCAACGGTTCGGGAAAATCATCGTTTTTAAACGCGCTTTCAGGGATGATGCATCAGAAGTCCGGCGAGGTAATTCTGGATGGTATCAATATTAATGATATCGACCCTGCCGATCTGCGTCGTGATATTGGATACCTGAGCCAAAACTCGAGACTATTTTTCGGTTCGCTTCGCGAAAATATTACATTGGGATCCCCCCTGGCACAGGATGAAGATATTATTGAAGCTATTAAGATTACCGGTGCCATTAATTTCATTAACCAGCTACCTTCGGGATTAGATTACATTATCCAGGAAGGGGGGCACGGTCTCTCAGGCGGTCAGCAGCAAACGATCCTGTTGGCTCGACTGGTATTGCGTAATCCTAATATTGTCATTATGGATGAGCCAACCTCCTCACTTGATGATGTTACGGAGGATGAGTTCGTCAAAAAAATGAGCAGCTGGATTTCCGGTAAAACAGTTATTATTGCAACCCATCGTAAGAAAATATTGGATCTTGTCAATCGAACTATCGTGGTGTCTGGCGGTAGAGTGGTGTTAGATAAACGCAAAGATGAGATTATTGATGACATGTAATTAATACATTGTCACTAATCATATCATTATATTTTGCCAAGCTATTTTAAATGATGGTTTATAATGAAAAATATTCCTGGAAAAATAAAAAAGAATTTTTTACTTGCAAAGGACTTTTGTAATAATGTTTTTTTTGCAACGGATAAGAATGTGACCCATAGGGTAAGAGAAACTGATGAGTTTACGCTTGCCGACACCCATGGTGGCGTTAAAACTAGCCGGGCATTGTATATTCTGCTCAGCGTTATCTTTTTTCTCAGCATATTTTTGCTATGGGCTTCCATGTTTAGTATTGATGAAGTCTCGAAAGGCGATGGCCGGGTAATCCCCAGCTCGAAAGAGAAGATCATTCAATCTCTTGATGGCGGGATCCTCGATAGCATCAACGTTACAGAAGGACAGATTGTTCAGGCGGGAGATGTTATTGCTAATCTGGATACGATAAGAACCGAGGCTGCAGTAATGGAATCTGAATCCAAATATCGGGCGCTATTGGCCAGCAAAATTCGACTCCTGGCGGAGATTAGCAATCGCCCTTTAGTATTTCCTGATGAACTACATGATTTTCCAGAAATCACCGATAGAGAAATGGTGCTTTATACTTCGCGAAAAAATAATTATATTTTATCGATGAAAGATATTCAGGCGTCAAAGGTTTTATTGAACAATGAACTCGCGATTAACACTCGACTTATGGCGCAGGGAGCGTCAAGTAAAGTCGATGTTATCAGACTCAGGAAGCAGCTTGTCGATCTGAATATGAAAGAATCAGAGCTAAACTACAACTATCAGGTAAAATCTGGTGAGGAACTATCGAGAATTTCCGGAGAAGTTGATTCGTTATATCAAAAGATCATCGGTCAGCGCGATCTACTGAAAAAATCGACCATTACTTCTCCAGTCAGGGGAATTGTGAAAAATATTGAAGTTAACACTATCGGCGGCGTCATTCCCCCAAATGGAACTATCATGAACATCGTTCCCCTTGATGACCGATTACTTATCGAGGCTAAAATATTGCCACGTGATATCGCTTTTATTCATCCTGGGCAGCGTGCGATCGTAAAAATCACCGCTTATGACTACTCAATCTATGGTGGGCTGGATGGTGAGGTGGTAACAATTTCACCTGATACGATTTCTGACCCTCAAAAACCGGAAGTCGTCTTTTATCGTGTTTATATCAGAACAACGAAGGACCATCTGCAAACTAAAGATAATAAAAAGCATTTTATCTCAGCAGGGATGGTGGCGAGTGTAGATATTAAGACCGGCAAAAAAACAATTCTTCAGTATCTGATTAAACCATTTAACAAGGTTGGTGAAGCGCTTAGGGAAAGATAGCCATGTGCGGCCTTCGCTGGTGATATCACCGTATGCCAAAACTAAAATATTTTTCCGCAACCAGGGGGGCATATCAGACGTGTCTCCCTGGATCGGAAGATAAAAAGCAACCGGAGGTGATGGAAACCATCCGGTTGCTTTTCATTAATACCCGCGAGGCGAATCAACGATCTCACTACGATTTCCCGGAATCGACTTCCACTATTGCAGACCGGTGGCCAGTATAACGTATCTGGTTGATAAAAGATTAACCAGATTTATTGCAATAAAAAACAGGCATACGATGCACGAAAATTATCGGAACATTGAAGCTATCCCGATTGAGTTGCATGGTAATATCTTTCCCTGTCTGATAAAAAAATTCGGGGAGATGAATGTTAACATTCCCTTTTTCACTGTTATCTCCGTAAAATTTTTCTACTCTTTTACTATGGAGTGTATAAATGTTATCCATTTTCGTATAGGTAAAACTAATCACTCTCCTAATATTTACCCGAACGCCATCCTCTATCGCATAGCCATACATTGTTAACTCGCCTTTATTACCGCCGAAGATAAATCCATAACTTGCATCTAATTTAAAATCATTGTTTATTAGAGTATGGCGGCTATGGCATGAAATGGCACTGCCGGTACTGAATGGGGAAGATAAATAAAAATATGCCCCTGCAAAAGCACCCAGACATGCAATTGAGCATGCAATGGCTTTGTATTTCATGGTTTTTCCTCTAATTCTCTCGCTATGGTTACTGAGCGACAGTTTTGTTGTTTTTTATTATATGTGGCGCAGTTGATTATGTTCAGTTTTGACTGCATTGAAGACACGGTAAAAAAAACACTTTCTTTATTAAAACAGGGTAATCCAACACTTTTCATTATGTTTTTAATTTCATTTTCAGAATATTGCTTGTCTATGGTGTAGATGAAGCAATTCGTGGATGAGAGTTGGTTATAAGATTTGAAAACATTATCGTTAGTAAAAGTTATGTACATGAATCCCAATACGGCTATTAGTATTAATAATATAGCGCTGGTGAATAAAACGTAGCGAGGTCTTATTCGTAATCTATCTTTTTCCACCATCCGAATCGTTGACGTGAGGCTTGTATCAGAACCTTTTTCGGGAGAAAGCGGTGAAGGCATTTCATTGGTAATCTGTTTTCTGTCGATTTCAACAGGCAGTAATAGCTCAATATCCTTTTCCGCTGCGTCTTCTGGTGTTTGATAGCCCTCATCGTCGAGTTGAAATACCGGGGGGGTATCCTGGGTAATTAATACACTGACACTATTATTAAAAATAATCCCATGGCGCGGGACGGTTTCAATAACATCACATAACTCCAGCTGTGCCAGTTTTCTACGTAGATGTAGTATGCACTGATAAAAAGTATTAGAGCTTACGGTTGATTCCCTCTTCAACCCCCAGGCGTACAGGATTAGCTCATCCTGAGATACAAGCCGTCCTTGGTTATTTAATAATCTATCAAGACACAGGCTTGCCGGAACATGAAGTTTAATTTTCGTTCCTGTATTCATGTCCTCTATTATTCTGCGAAATGGAATAAATTTAACACGACCATTAATTATAAAGTTATGATTATTTTTTGAGCCATTTTCTGTTTCTGTGATCATTAAAAAATCCTTTTATATTAATGGGTTACTGGCTTCGCATTTAGTGGGATAAGATAACTTAATATGAAATAAAATTTCTAAATTAAGGTATAACTAATGTGAATAAGAATAAGAAATGTCTTTTCAGTGTAAACCAGTCAAAAAACTATCTATTCTTCACATTAGAAAGCGAAACGCATTATTAGTTTGCTTTGTAATAAAAAAGAATCAACAATAACAATGAATTTCATAATGATTAAAATTGATAATGATTTATCTACTATACATTGTGCTTTGACGACGGAATATCATTTTTATGTCAAGAATCAATATGTAAAATTGGGGCTTGATGCTTTGCATGATGAGATAAGAATGGATGAGAAAAATAAAATATATATACTTGAAGAGCTAGGTTTTCTTAGTATATATACTTTATTGTATATGATTCATTTGATTGATGAACGCAGAGAGGCTTCAATCATCATACTGAGCGAGAGAGTCGTTCGGGGGGATGCATCTTTATTCTTTGTATCAAAACGTGCATCTATAGATGAGTGGCGAAAAATATTGATGGTTGATAATTCAAAAAAAATAAAAGTATTAATTTCGTATTACTATTCAATTTGCAATGGGGAAGGGTTAACCCGACAGGCTCGCTCTGTACTACTGATGACCAGGGGAACTAAAACCGTTGGCTCTATATGCAATACTTTGAACCTTAACCGGAAACAAGTTTCATATTATCACTCTAAACTCAAAAAGAGGCTTGGTTTGCATGACCCGATGTTATTTTATAACTACCTCAATTGGTTATAACAGCGTGCAGCCTTCGACGAGGTGAACTGTTACGATGCGAATAATCGAACGCAGTTCGATGGAGAGTCCGGCTGCAGAAAAGCAAAAACCCGCCTTTGGGGCGGGTTCTTTAAATAGTGGTGCCCGGA
>NZ_JBEAIQ010000004.1:0-7880 GCF_040064335.1 Klebsiella sp. CN_Kp088
GCCACTGTTGGTGATTAACGGACATGGTGACCTCGTTGTTGTAGGGTGCAGGAGAATCACTCCGGCAGTTTCGCCGGAGCGTCATATGTCTTATTGCTGTCGAAAATGTCGGTCGTTGCGGTACAGAGACTGGAAATGGGCGTAACGCTGCATCAGCGCCTGATGACGCTGCGGATCCGCCTGCCAGGTTTGCCAGATTTCCGGCTTATGACAAACGCTGGCCAGCGGTTTGCCCGCCGCCAGGCAGGCCAGACGCGCCGCTCCCAGCGCGCCGCCGGTTTCTCCGCCTTTATGCGTCACCACCGGCATCGCCAGGATATCCGCCAGCAGTTGCGCCCAGAACGGACTGCGGGCGCCGCCGCCAACCAGTGAGCACTGGTCGATACGGGTTCCGCTCTCCTGCAACACGCGCAGGCCGTCAGCAATACCGAAGCTCACTCCCTCCAGCACCGCATATCCCAGTTGAGCGCGCAGGCTGGCATGGGTCATTCCCCAGAACATACCGCGCGCCAGAGGATCGTTATGCGGGGTACGCTCGCCGGAAAGATAAGGCAGGAAGTATGGCGCATTGGCTTTTTCGTCTTCGCTTAACTGGGCGACCTCCTCCAGCAGCGCCACTTCGGTGGTGCCGGTCAGGCGACAGAACCACTGCAGACAGCTGGCGGCGCTGAGCATCACGCTCATCTGGTGCCACAGGTTCGGCAGCACATGACAGAAAGCATGCACCGCCGACTGCGGCGCCGGACGATAGCGTTCGGTGACGACAAACAGTACGCCGGAGGTCCCCAGCGAGATAAAAGCGTCTCCCGGCGACACCGCGCCAACGCCAATCGCGCTGACCGCATTATCGCCGCCGCCCCCCGCCACCAGCACCGAAGGATTAAGCCCCCAGCGTTCGGCAATGTCTGCCGCCAGCGTGGCGGAAACGTCGCATCCTTCCACCAGTTCCGGCATTTGTTGCCGCGTCAGGCCGCACTTCTGCAGCAGCGCGTCGGACCAGTCCCGCCGCGCAACATCCAGCCACAGCGTCCCGGCGGCATCCGACATATCGGAGACTTTTTTGCCGGTCATCTTGTAGCGCAGAAAATCCTTCGGCAACAGCACGCAGGCGGTACGGGCGAAATGCTGCGGTTCGTGACGCCGCACCCACAGCAGTTTCGGCGCGGTAAACCCCGGCATTGCCAGATTACCGGCCACCTGATGCAGCTCCGGCGCCATCTCTTCAAGCTCGGCGCACTCCTGCGCGCAGCGGGTATCATTCCATAAAATCGCCGGGCGAATCACTTCGCCGCTGGCATCCAGCAGTACGGCGCCGTGCATCTGTCCGGAAAGGCCGATGGCTTTAATTGCCGACCAATGGCTCGCGCACTTCTCGCGCAGAGTGGCAATCAGATATTCCGTCGCTTCCCACCACGCCTGCGGCGATTGTTCGGACCACTGCGGATGCGGCCGTTGAATGGTCAACGGCGCGCTATGACTGGCGACGACCGTATTATTTTCATCCAGCACCAGCGCTTTAACTTCCGAAGTGCCGAGATCGATACCTAAATACATAGCGCCTCCTGCTGGGTCAACGCGTAGACGGCGGCGATTTGCTCACGCAGCAGCGCCTGAAAATCCGCCGATTCCGCCAGCTCGCCAAATAAGGCTTTATCAGCAGCGTACCGGGCGATCGGATCAGGCGAATTAAACATGGCATGCACCGCGACCTCATCGAGAATTCCGTCCTGGTACTGATACGGTAAAGCCCCTTTATGCCACTGCTGCATAAAGACAAAGAACAGCGCCGGCAACATAGCGGTAGCCTGCGGGCGCACGCCGCGCTGGTAGCACTCCTGCAGGGTTGGGGCAATCATCGCCGGGATTTTTGAGAATCCATCGGCTGCCACCCGCTGGTTGGTGTCCTGGATATAGGGGTTGGTAAAACGCTTGAGTACCACGTCGCGATAGGTTGCCAGGTCGATGCCGTTATCACCCAGACACGGGATCACATCTTCGCTGACGTAACGCTCAGCAATGGCGTAGATGGCATCGGTAAGCGTACTCTCGTGAATATATTGCTGGCCCAACAGGGTTCCCGCCCAGGCAATACAGCTATGTGACGCGTTAAGAATGCGAATCTTCGCCTCTTCATAGGGGATAACCGACGCCACCATCTCCACGCCCACCGTCTCAAGCGCCGGGCGCTCAGCGCGGAAATTATCTTCGACTACCCATTGAATAAAGGTTTCGCCCATCACCGGCGCTTTATCATCGATGCCGGTTTGCGCTTTGATACGTGGCGCCAGATCGGCGGCCGGGCGCGGCGTAATACGATCGACCATGGTGTTTGGGCAGGTCGCGTTCGCCGCCAGCCAGTCAATAACCTGCTGTTTACCGGTCAGTTGCAGAAACTCCACCAGCCCATCATGGAAACGTTCGCCGTTGTGGCGCACGTTGTCACAGTTGAGCAGCGTCAGCGGACCCGCATCGTCGGCGATGCGTTTTTCAAGAATCCGGGTGATGGTGCCATAAATGGTTTTGCAATCTCCCTGCAAATCGGCCTGCAGATCGGCGTTGCTGGTTTCCAGGCGATGCTGCGTATTGAGGTAATAACCCCCTTCCGTCACCGTGAAAGCAATGACTTTAGTCTGCGGGTTCGCGCCTTCATCAATCAGCGGCTGCAGTCCCGCCTGCCACGGCAGTAATTTTTGAATTGAGGCGATCTCTTCATATTCGCGCTCCCCTTCCGGGCTCACCGTCTCGAGGACGTAGCGTCCTCTCTGCTCCGCCAGCGCCTGCACCACATGCTCGGCGTCGTTACGAATATTTCCCGCCGCGATATGCCAGCGCGAATCGCCGGAAACCCGCAGTCGATGCAGGTACCACGCCTGATGGGCGCGATGAAAAGAACCGAGACCGATGTGAAGCCATGTGAATTGCGTATTCATGTTCTGCTCTCCTTGAGGTGATGCGGCTCACTGTAGATGATCATTTGAATCAAATAAGAGCTACGGATCACAAAAGAGCAATTACCCATTTAAATTACAAATGACCAAAACAGAGCAAAAGCTTGCCTGTTTGGAAAACCGCAGCCAAAATGCGGGTATCTGCGCTACTGCGCCCGCGTATTTAAGGCAGGACACCGTGAGTAAAGAAGACGACATCAGGCTGGATCAGAAGGTCCGCGCCGCATGGATGTACTACATTGCCGGTCAGAATCAGAGCGAAATCGCCAGCCACCTTGGCACCTCAAGGCCGGTGGTCCAGCGCCTGATCGCCGCGGCGAAGGAAGAAGGTATTGTGTCGATTGGCTTGCATCATCCTGTGGCGAACTGCCTCGATTATGCGCAGTTGTTGCAGGAAAAGTATCAACTCATCGAGTGCAATATCGTGCCGACCTACAACGAAGAGAGCACGCTGGATAGCGTTTCTTTCGGCTGTTATCAGCTGATGGCCCGCTACCTGCAGAGCGATAACGCCAAAATAATCGGCATTGGTTCTGGATTAACGCTGAAAAAAACCATCCAGCGCATTGATTTCGATAGCCCAAACAGCCGCTGCGTGGCGCTGATTAGCGCAATGAACGATGAGGGGAAATGCAACTACTACGATGATGTGCCGTTGCTGCTGGCGCGGAAAATTCAGGCCAACTACTATCAGTGGCCCGCGCCGCGCTATGCGCAAACCCGTCAGGAACATGAGATGTGGTGCGGCAGCCGACTGTTCAGCAATGTTTCTGCCGCAGCGCAGCAGGCGGACGTTATTTTCGTCGGTATCGGCCCATTGGGTACCCAAAGCCCGATCTTCAAAGACGGGTTTATTAATAAAGTCCAACTGGATGAACTGACGGCGCGCGGCGGCATCGGCGAGATCCTCGGCCGCTTTATCGATGCCGACGGCGGCGTCGTCGACAGCGAAATTAATCGGCTGATCACCAGCTACGATATCCGCCAAAACCAGTGCCCGCGAATAGCCGTCGCCTGTGGCGAGAACAAGCGCCCGGCGATCCTCGCGGCGTTAAAAGGCGGCTGGATTAACGGCCTGGTGACCGATGAACATACCGCCCGCTGGCTGCTGACGCGCTAGCGCCAGCGGCTTTTCACGCCAGATGCTCGCGGCTGCTAATCAGCAGTGGCGGGATCTCTACCCGCTGCTGGCTGGCTTCACCTGCGTCGATGATATTGAATACCGCTTCCAGCATCGCCGGGACGTTCTGCTGCACCATGTCAATATCGTGACCCAATAGATAAACAAATGGGTCCCAGTCAAAACAGCCCATCGGCGGCTGCTCGACGCCGGTCAGCCCCAACTGCGCCAGCCATCTCACCACCCCTTCCAGCGAGATGGTCGAGTTAACGAAGAACCCCTGCAGATGTTCATCGGCGCTTTTGAAACGCGCCTGCATGCAGGCTTCCACTTTGCCTTTTGAATAGCCCGGAGAAAGAATATTCTCTTCCGGCACGCTCATGCCGCGCGCCTCATGAGCATCGCGAAATCCGCGCAAACGCTCCAGGGTGTTGTGGTCGCTGCTGCGCCCGCCGACAAAAAACAGCGGCGCTAGTTTGCCGTGGCGATTGAGACTGTTATCAAGAATTTTATCGGTCAGCGCGCGGGCGCCCGCGTAGTTGTCGGAGATCACCGACGGCGCGGTGGAACCCGGTAGGTCAAGGTTGACCGTCGGCACCCCCGCCTGCTGACATAGCTCGGTAATTTTATCCGGATTTGTCGCCCCGGTCGCCACCACCCAGTCCACCTGCCAGGAGAGCATCGCTTTCACCGCTTCGATTTCCAGCTCTGGACGACGGCGAGTACAGGTAATAATCGGCAGCAGGCCGCGCTCACGCGCCATCTCTTCAAAGCCTTCCGCCACGGAACCAAAATAGCGGTTGTCGTATTTGGGGACAATCATCCCGATGACATGCGATTTTTTACTGCGCAACATGCTGGCCTGGCGATTAATCGCGTAGCCCTGTTCTTGCGCAATCCGCGTCACTTTTTCCGCAAGTTTGGCGCTGATACGGCGTTTTTTCCAGTTGCCATTGAGGATCGCGCTCACCGCGCTTGCCGAAACGCCGGATAATTCCGCCAGATCGTAGATAGTGATTTTTTTCATTTTCCCAACTTGCGTCACAAATTCATTTCGCTGTTAATTTCCCCACTTGCTCAATCGATGAAGCTGGCGCAACATTAGCTTCATCGATTGAGCAACCATGACGCTCGCTAGCGTATACACTCAATAATCGTTCAGACATCAGCAAATTGAAATAAATGGTGCTGATATTCAATAGCTTAACTTAGTTACTCCTGCTCTGACAGGCCAGATTGTTGTAGCAGGTAACCGCTCCTCAAGCTCGTCGAGTCCCGCTTGATGAGCAAAACAGACAACATGAAGGATTATAAAATGAACCACTCTGTATCCTCTATGAATACTTCTCTTAGCGGCAAAGTCGCCGCGGTCACCGGCGCCGCTTCCGGCATTGGTCTTGAATGCGCGAAAACCCTGCTTGGCGCGGGCGCGAAGGTGGTTCTGATCGACCGTGAAGGCGAAAAGCTCAACAAGATTGTGGCAGAGCTTGGCGAAAACGCTTTTGCTTTACAGGTCGATCTGATGCAGGGCGATCAGGTGGATAAGATCATTGACGGCATCCTGCAACTTGCCGGACGTCTCGATATCTTCCACGCCAACGCCGGCGCTTACATCGGCGGCCCGGTCGCTGAGGGCGACCCGGACGTCTGGGATCGCGTGCTGCACCTCAATACTAACGCCGCCTTCCGCTGCGTGCGTAGCGTGCTGCCGCATATGATCGCGCAAAAATCCGGCGATATTATTTTCACCAGCTCCATCGCCGGCGTGGTGCCGGTTATCTGGGAACCTATCTATACCGCCTCAAAATTCGCCGTACAGGCGTTTGTTCATACCACCCGCCGCCAGGTTTCCCAACATGGCGTCCGCGTCGGCGCGGTACTGCCTGGCCCGGTGGTCACCGCCCTGCTCGATGACTGGCCGAAAGAGAAAATGGAAGAAGCGCTGGCCAACGGTAGCCTGATGCAGCCTATCGAAGTTGCCGAATCGGTACTGTTTATGGTCACCCGTTCGAAAAACGTCACCGTACGCGACCTGGTTATTTTGCCTAACAGCGTTGATTTATAACCCCCGGTATCGGTGACTAAAAGGACGATTTTATGAATGGCGAGACTCAAACCATTATCGGCGTCGATGTCGGCTCCGGCAGCGTGCGCGCCGGGGTATTTAACCTCAGCGGCGAACTACTGGCCCACGCCACCCGGGAGATCACCCTCTTCCGCAGCGCCGGCAGCGTGGTGGAACAATCCAGCCACGAAATTTGGCAGGCGGTTTGCGACTGCATTAAACGCGCGGTCGAAAAATCCGCCGTCTCTCCGCACTCGGTTGCCGGTATCGGCTTCGACGCCACCTGCTCGCTGGTGGTAATCGGTGAGAATGACGCGCCGCTGGCCGTCGGCCCCAGCGAAGAGGCGGATCGCAATATCATCGTCTGGATGGATCACCGCGCCACCGAACAGGCGGAGCGCATCAATGCCACCCGCCATCCGGTGCTGCAGTACGTCGGCGGGACTATCTCCCCGGAGATGGAGACGCCGAAGCTGCTGTGGCTGAAAGAAAACCGTCCGCAGATTTTTGCCGCCGCGCGCCATTTCTTCGACCTGGCCGACTATCTCACCTGGCGCGCGACCGGCGATCTGGCCCGCTCCGTCTGTACCGTCACCTGTAAATGGACCTATCTGGCCCATGAAAAACGCTGGGATGCCGACTACTTTCGCCAGATTGGCCTCGCAGAGCTGGCGGAGGAAGACTTCGCTCGTATCGGCCAGCGCATTGTCGATCCGGGTACGCCCTGTGGTGATGGGTTAACCGCGGCGGCGGCTGAAGAGATGGGCCTGCCTGTCGGTACGCCGGTGGCGGTCGGGATGATCGACGCCCATGCAGGCGGCATCGGCACCGTCGGCGTACTCAACGGCGCGGTGAATAATATGGCCTACGTCTTCGGCACCTCCTCCTGCACCATGACTACCACCGAGAAAGCGGTGTTCGTTCCTGGCGTCTGGGGGCCTTACTATTCGGCGATGGTACCGGGTTACTGGCTGAACGAAGGCGGACAAAGCGCCGCCGGCGCGGCTATCGACCAGTTACTGAGCTTCCATCCGGCAGCGGCAGAAGCGCGTGAACAGGCCAAAGCCGCCGCCGTTCCGCTGCCGGTCTGGCTGGCGGATCGCGTGCTGGCGCAGGTTGCCTCGCCGTCGGAGGCGGTGCAGCTGGCTGATGGACTGCATGTCGTGCCGGAGTTTCTCGGCAATCGCGCGCCGCTTGCCGACCCCCACGCGAAAGCGCTGATTGCCGGGCTGGGGATGGAGCGGGATCTTGATAATCTGACCGCGCTGTACGTCGCCGGATTATGCGGAATTGGCTACGGCCTGCGGCAGATCCTCGATGCCCAACGCGCCTGTGGTATTGAGAACGAAAATATCGTTATCAGCGGCGGCGCGGGTCAGCACCCGCTGGTACGCCAGCTGTTGGCCGACGCCTGCGGCGTGACAGTGGTCAGCACAGCCAGTAGCGAACCCGTATTGCTGGGTTCCGCCATCCTCGGCGCCGTCGCGGGCAACGTCGCCGCCTCGCTACCGGACGCCATGAAGCGGTTCACCAGAGTGGATAAAACCTATCGTAGCGAAACGGCGTTTAGCTCGCTACATCAACGCAGGTATGAGGCCTACAAAGCGCTACAACAGGCCGGTCGGCTAATCCGCGAATAACATACCTCTTTAATTTAATAACAATAATGCTCCGCTGTTGTGCAGCGGAGCCGCTCCTCTGCATCCTGAAATCGAGGTTAACATGTCCGTTAATAACCAACAGTGGT
>NZ_JBEAIQ010000005.1:0-3259 GCF_040064335.1 Klebsiella sp. CN_Kp088
AACCTGCGACCAATTGATTAAAAGTCAACTGCTCTACCAACTGAGCTAACGACCCGAAGTGGTGGGTGATGACGGGATCGAACCGCCGACCCCCTCCTTGTAAGGGAGGTGCTCTCCCAGCTGAGCTAATCACCCACTTCGGTACTTCACATTTTGACAGAAAATCCAGCTGGCGAGAAAGTGGTGGGTGATGACGGGATCGAACCGCCGACCCCCTCCTTGTAAGGGAGGTGCTCTCCCAGCTGAGCTAATCACCCACTTCGGTACTTCACATTTTGACAGAAAATCCAGCTGGCGAGAAAGTGGTGGGTGATGACGGGATCGAACCGCCGACCCCCTCCTTGTAAGGGAGGTGCTCTCCCAGCTGAGCTAATCACCCCCGCTGTGTGGAGTCGCATTATAGGGAGAGTTGAATTTGAGTCAACGCCTTTTCTAAATAATTTGTTTGTTCGTCGTAAAATTAAACAAAGCGATCGCAAAATCAGCTTCGGCGTATGATTTATAAACAAAAATGGTAAAGCGTGATGTTGAGGCGGGATCTACATTGAGGAATCAGCCCGTGGTGTTAGAATATTCCCCTATCAATTCCAAGAACACTGCCGACTATCGGCATCTTTATTAAACGTAAGGCCATTTCATGAAAATCAAAACTCGCTTCGCGCCAAGCCCAACAGGCTATCTGCACGTTGGCGGTGCGCGTACTGCTCTCTATTCCTGGCTTTTTGCACGTAACCACGGCGGTGAGTTTGTGCTGCGTATTGAAGACACCGATCTCGAACGCTCCACCCCGGAAGCAATTGAAGCCATCATGGATGGGATGAACTGGCTGAATCTGGAGTGGGATGAAGGTCCGTACTTCCAGACTAAACGTTTCGATCGCTATAACGCGGTTATTGATGAAATGCTGGAAGCAGGTACAGCTTATAAATGCTACTGCTCGAAAGAACGTCTGGACGCGCTGCGCGAAGAACAGATGGCGAACGGTGAAAAGCCGCGCTACGACGGCCGCTGCCGCCATGATCATCAGCATCACGCCGCCGATGAGCCTTGCGTCGTGCGTTTTGCCAACCCGCAGGAAGGTTCGGTTATCTTTGACGACCAGATCCGCGGGCCGATCGAATTCAGCAACCAGGAGCTGGACGATCTGATCATTCGCCGCACCGACGGCTCCCCGACCTATAACTTCTGCGTCGTAGTTGATGACTGGGATATGGCGATCACCCACGTGATCCGCGGTGAAGACCACATCAACAATACCCCGCGCCAGATCAACATCCTGAAAGCGCTGAATGCGCCGGTGCCGGTTTATGCGCACGTATCGATGATCAACGGCGATGACGGTAAAAAACTTTCCAAGCGCCACGGTGCGGTGAGCGTGATGCAGTACCGCGACGACGGCTACCTGCCGGAAGCGTTGCTGAACTATCTGGTGCGTCTGGGCTGGTCCCATGGCGATCAGGAGATCTTCACCCGCGAAGAGATGATCGAGTTCTTCTCGCTGGGCGCGGTCAGCAAGTCCGCCAGTGCGTTCAACACCGATAAACTGCTGTGGTTAAACCATCACTACATCAACACGCTGCCGGCAGAATATGTCGCGACGCATCTGCAGTGGCACATTGAGCAGGAAAATATCGATACCCGTAACGGCCCGCAGTTGTCCGAACTGGTTAAACTGCTGGGCGAGCGTTGCAAAACGCTGAAAGAGATTGCTCAGAGCTGCCGTTACTTCTATGAAGAGTTCGCCGAGTTCGACGCCGATGCAGCGAAGAAACACCTGCGCCCGGTGGCGCGTCAGCCGCTGGAAGTGGTTCGCGATAAGCTGGCGGCCATTAGCGACTGGACGGCGGAAAATGTCCACCATGCGATTCAGGCGACTGCCGATGAGCTGGAAGTGGGCATGGGTAAAGTGGGCATGCCGCTGCGCGTGGCCGTAACCGGCGCGGGTCAGTCTCCGGCATTGGATGTCACCGTTCATGCCATCGGTAAATCCCGTAGCGTTGAACGTATCAATAAAGCGCTGGCGTTTATCGCCGAACGCGAAAGCCAGCAGTCCTGAGGCCGAGCGTAAGCTAAAGCAAGCGGCAGGTTAATCCTGCCGTTTTTTTTCGCCGCTATTTTGTCGCAGTGTTAATACCTAACCGCGCCAGGAAGCCACTAATGCCATCGCGAGCAAGAAGATCGCGCAGGTGAGTTTGTTCTGCGGCGGTCATCAGCTGCAGCGTATCGGTGATTTGCCGCCATACCGCATCCGCTTCATTAATAAAGTAGCCGCTGGGCTGTTCGGCGAGCTGATACTCTTCATTCAGATGACGAAATGCCGGAATATTGGTCAGAAAATCAATCACTGGCCGGTCGATGACAATTAAACGCGCACGCCCGCCTTTGACGCCGGGAATCGCCTCGGTTCGCCACTTTTGTTCCCGCGCCCAGCGGTTGACCGTTTGTCTGGCCAGACCCAGAACTTCGGCAAGCTCTGCAGGCGTCATTTTTTCTTTCAGTTTCATCATTCGTTTTTTACTGGCCGCGTATTCCAAGACGGTTTAACAACCCGGTTATGCCTTCACGCAGCAGCAGCGACATTAGCTGCTTCTGTTCGCGATGAGTCATCTCTTTACAGAGCGTAAGCAATAATGGCTCGAGATCGGTCTCGGCGACCGAATAGGGCGAGGGCGTTTCCGCTACGCGCTGGGCATTGCGGATAAACTCTCGTACCTGCTCGTTAACGTGTACGAGACGCGCTTTGCCTCCCTGCACGCCAGGCCGCGGAGAAGTTTGCCACCCCTCTTTACGGACCCATTTATTTATCGTCTGTCGGCTGAAGCCAGTTAGATGCGCAATTTCTTCCGGAGTCATTCGTTCCTTGAGCATACTATTTCCTGAGTAAATATGTGGGAATTAGTGCTTCATGTTATAGCATCCTTTTACAGGAAATAGTGACATGTTTAACGCCTGCCTGCGATAAGGCTCGCATTGTCAGCTATTTGCCTGCTTTTTCAGCGATTGAATCAGGAGGGGTAATTTTGCCGTTGACACCTGGCGAAGGAATTCATATTATGCCGCCCGTCAACACGACACGCTTTACGTTACGGGGCTATAGCTCAGCTGGGAGAGCGCTTGCATGGCATGCAAGAGGTCAGCGGTTCGATCCCGCTTAGCTCCACCAAATTCTGCACCCAGCGGATTTGGTTCGTAAAGAGGTCCTGTGGGGCTATAGCTCAGCTGGGAGAGCGCTTGCATGGCATGCAAGAGGTCAGCGGTT
>NZ_JBEAIQ010000006.1:0-2909 GCF_040064335.1 Klebsiella sp. CN_Kp088
ACACACTTTCCAGGCGTGCTCCTTCAGCCACTCGGACACCTCACCATATTGTCTTGCTGCTCACCTTGGGTGGGCAACGGGGCGCTACTATAGGGAGTTGCGCTAAAACGGTCAAGCATATTTTTTTCTTTCTTTACCGTTCGGTTAAGCAATGAACACTGCCCCGTCGATTCATCGACGGGGCAGCTATTTTAACGCTGGGAATCCAGCTTTTCGTTGTTCTTCACGACGTCCTGCGCCTTGCTGTAGCTTTCAATCAGCAACTGATACGCCGGGAAGACTTTGGTATACACCTCAGCCCACTCGGCGGCATCCGGACGGTTCCAGGTGCGCTGCAGTTCAGAGGCTACCGCGGCGGTATCCATTGGTACTACGCCGGCCTGGACTACGCGGGCCAGGGTGATCTCCTGCGCCATTTTGCTGTAGGTACCGGAGGCATCGATAACGGCAAACACTTTATAACCGTCGGCGACGGCGGCAATTGCCGGGAAAGCCATGCACACGCTGGTAATGGTACCGGCGATGATTAAGGTTTTACGTCCGGTCGCTTTCACCGCTGCGACAAACTCCGGGTTGTCCCAGGCGTTGATCTCGCCTTTACGCGCAATATACTTCGCATGCGGCGCATTCTCATGAATTTCCGGAATCAACGGGCCGTTCGGACCCTGCGGCACGGAAGCGGTGGTGATCACCGGGATCCCGGCAAGCGATGCCATTTTCGCCAGCGCGGCGGCGCGAGCGCGCAGTTCCGGCATCGGCATATCGCCAACGGTCTGGAACAGGCCGCTTTGGTGGTCAATCAACAGCATCGCGGTATCGTTAACATCAATCACCGGACGAGAACCGTTAAAGTTAGCTGGAGTAGACATATTCTTCACCTCAATTTCGTTAGATTTGGCCAAAACGGCCGCTGTTAAAATCGCGAATTGCTTCGGCAATTTGCGTTTTGGTATTCATCACAAACGGGCCGTAGCCCACGATCGGCTCCTGTAGCGGTTCGCCGGCCATCAGCAGAACCTTCGCGTTGGAGCTCGCTTCCAGATGGAAGGCTTCACCTTTTTGGCTCAGCACTACCAGCTGTCCTTCCCGTGCGTTTTCCGTACCGTTGACGATGACTTCGCCTTCGAGCACGACCAACGCGGTGCTCCAGCCTTCCGGCTGACGCAATGTCACATCGTGACTTTGTTTGAGCTG
Organism: Klebsiella sp. CN_Kp088; assembly: GCF_040064335.1. Taxonomy (NCBI): domain Bacteria; kingdom Pseudomonadati; phylum Pseudomonadota; class Gammaproteobacteria; order Enterobacterales; family Enterobacteriaceae; genus Klebsiella; species Klebsiella sp. CN_Kp088. Next base: position 1,195 of record NZ_JBEAIQ010000006.1, read on the forward strand.
CATATCCCACACGTTTAACGGTGAGAATGTGTGCGCTGGGCCGACGACATCGCCGTAACGCCCGGCAATTACTCTGACGGTCCCGGCGTCGTCTTCCAGCGTTGCTTGCGGAATGACGTCTGCGGTAATGCTCTGATAGCCCGGGGTCGTCATTTTGTCTTTCGCCGGCAGGTTGACCCACAGCTGCATCATTTTCAGTTCACCGCCGGAGCGGGTGAACGCTTCGGAGTGGAACTCTTCATGCAGGATCCCGGCGCCGGCCGTCATCCACTGCACGTCGCCAGGGCCGATAACGCCGCCTCTACCGGTTGAGTCGCGATGCTCGACTTCACCGGAGTAGACAATGGTGACGGTTTCGAATCCGCGATGCGGATGCTCGCCGACGCCGCGTTTACCGCTTCCCGCCGGAAACGTGTGCGGGCCGGCGTAGTCAAGCAGTAAGAACGGGCTCAGTTGTTCGCCGTGGGTCTGGTAAGAAAACATTGAGCGAACCGGGAAACCGTCGCCCACCCAGTGCTGCGAAGGGGCGGTGTAAACGCCAGTAATCTGTTTCATGGTTATCTCCTGCGTGTCTGTATCTGATGTGAATAAGCTTATATCTGGGGCTAATATTCCGGTAGATAGCGAAAATGACCTATACTGTTCTAAAAATGGAACGATGGAGAAAAGGATGCAGGATCTCAACGACCTGGCCTGGTTTGTTCAGGTGGTCGACCATGGCGGTTTTGCCGCTGCCGGTCGGGCGCTCGACCAGCCCAAATCCAAACTCAGCCGCCGCATTGCGCAACTGGAAGAGCGCCTGGGCGTGCGTCTGATTCAACGAACCACCCGACAGTTCGCCGTCACGGAAGTCGGCCAAACTTTCTATCAACACTGCAAGGCGATGTTGATAGAAGCCGAAGCGGCGCATCAGGCGGTAGAAACGCTGCAGTCTGAACCGCGCGGCAGCGTCAAGCTCACCTGTCCGGTAACCCTGTTGCATGCCCATGTTGGCCCGATGCTGGCGCGCTTTATGGTGCGATATCCTGGGGTGACGCTACATCTGGAAGCCACCAATCGGCGGGTGGATGTGGTGGGCGAGGGGGTTGATGTGGCCATTCGCGTGCGACCAAGGCCATTTGAAGATAGCGACCTGGTCATGCGGGTGTTGGCCGATCGCGGCCATCGCCTGGTGGCGAGTCCGGCGCTGATAGCCAGGCTTGGGCGCCCGCAGGCGCCGGCGGAATTGAGCACCTGGCCGGGGCTAAGTATTGGCGCCGGAAAACATCAGCATAAATGGCAACTTACCGGGCCAGAGGGGGCGCGGGCCGAGGTTTATTTCACGCCGCGGATGGTGACCAGCGATATGCTGGCGCTGCGCGAGGCGGCTATGGCGGGCGTTGGCGTGGTTCAACTTCCTTTATTAATGGTGCGCGATCAGTTGGCATCAGGGGAGTTGGAAATCGTGCTTGATGAGTGGCAGCCGCGGCGGGAAGTCATTCATGCGGTGTTTGCTTCGCGGCGCGGTTTATTACCTTCTGTCAGAGCGCTGGTGGATTATCTCAGCGAAGAGTATCAACGGATGGAAGAGGATTAGCTCAGGCTCTTTTTCCCGGCGGCGCTGTGCCTGGACGGGCTATTGGTGGCGGGGCCTACTGTATAGGTAGCCCGGGCGAGGCATTTATGCCGACCCCGGGAAGGTTTACCGGGGTCAGATGCGAAAAAAGCCCGTACTT
>NZ_JBEAIQ010000008.1:0-863 GCF_040064335.1 Klebsiella sp. CN_Kp088
GAAACATCTTCGGGTTGTGAGGTTAAGCGACTAAGCGTACACGGTGGATGCCCTGGCAGTCAGAGGCGATGAAGGACGTGCTAATCTGCGAAAAGCGTCGGTAAGGTGATATGAACCGTTACAGCCGGCGATGTCCGAATGGGGAAACCCAGTGTGATTCGTCACACTATCGTTAACTGAATACATAGGTTAACGAGGCGAACCGGGGGAACTGAAACATCTAAGTACCCCGAGGAAAAGAAATCAACCGAGATTCCCCCAGTAGCGGCGAGCGAACGGGGAGCAGCCCAGAGTCTGAATCAGCTTGTGTGTTAGTGGAACGGTCTGGAAAGTCCGACGGTACAGGGTGATAGTCCCGTACACCAAAATGCACAGGTTGTGAACTCGAAGAGTAGGGCGGGACACGTGGTATCCTGTCTGAATATGGGGGGACCATCCTCCAAGGCTAAATACTCCTGACTGACCGATAGTGAACCAGTACCGTGAGGGAAAGGCGAAAAGAACCCCGGCGAGGGGAGTGAAAAAGAACCTGAAACCGTGTACGTACAAGCAGTGGGAGCACCTTCGGGTGTGACTGCGTACCTTTTGTATAATGGGTCAGCGACTTATATTCTGTAGCAAGGTTAACCGTATAGGGGAGCCGCAGGGAAACCGAGTCTTAACTGGGCGTTAAGTTGCAGGGTATAGACCCGAAACCCGGTGATCTAGCCATGGGCAGGTTGAAGGTTGGGTAACACTAACTGGAGGACCGAACCGACTAATGTTGAAAAATTAGCGGATGACTTGTGGCTGGGGGTGAAAGGCCAATCAAACCGGGAGATAGCTGGTTCTCCCCGAAAGCTATTTAGGTAGCGCCTCGTGAA
>NZ_JBEAIQ010000009.1:0-806 GCF_040064335.1 Klebsiella sp. CN_Kp088
AATGTTACCTGATGCTTAGAGGCTTTTCCTGGAAGCAGGGCATTTGTTACTTCAGCACCGTAGTGCCTCGTCATCACACCTCAGCGTTAAAAGGTACCGGATTTACCTGGAACCTCCGCCTACATGCTTAAACCGGGACAACCGTCGCCCGGCTAACATAGCCTTCTCCGTCCCCCCTTCGCAGTAACACCAAGTACAGGAATATTAACCTGTTTCCCATCGACTACGCCTTTCGGCCTCGCCTTAGGGGTCGACTCACCCTGCCCCGATTAACGTTGGACAGGAACCCTTGGTCTTCCGGCGTGCGGGCTTTTCACCCGCATTATCGTTACTTATGTCAGCATTCGCACTTCTGATACCTCCAGCAACCCTCACAGGCCACCTTCGCAGGCTTACAGAACGCTCCCCTACCCAACAACACATAGTGTCGCTGCCGCAGCTTCGGTGCACAGTTTAGCCCCGTTACATCTTCCGCGCAGGCCGACTCGACCAGTGAGCTATTACGCTTTCTTTAAATGATGGCTGCTTCTAAGCCAACATCCTGGCTGTCTGTGCCTTCCCACATCGTTTCCCACTTAACTGTGACTTTGGGACCTTAGCTGGCGGTCTGGGTTGTTTCCCTCTTCACGACGGACGTTAGCACCCGCCGTGTGTCTCCCGTGATAACATTCTTCGGTATTCGTAGTTTGCATCGGGTTGGTAAGTCGGGATGACCCCCTAGCCGAAACAGTGCTCTACCCCCGAAGATGAGTTCACGAGGCGCTACCTAAATAGCTTTCGGGGAGAACCAGCTATCTCCCGGTTTG